>DATGHI010000097.1:0-4844 GCA_035308065.1 Gammaproteobacteria bacterium
GCTCGACGACTGGATGAAGGCCGCGGTAGTGGTGGAAGTGCTGTTTCTAGCCGCCGCCGGCGCCGCCGCCGCCATCACCGTCACTGGTTACGGCACGCCGCCTCCGGAGAAGGCCTCCCAGGCGGAAAATGATTTGGGCCCGATGACCGCCGACCCGCACTGGCTGCCGGACGCGGACGACGTTGATATCGTCAAGACCGGGCACCTGGATAACTGCCCGCAGAAGAACCTCGGCCAGGAAGTGGCGGGCTACTTCGAGTCGCCGCGCTGGGATGCCGGCGCCACCGCTGCCGGGCAGGATTTCGTCAACGCCAGCGGCATCCTCACCTACCAGGACAAGCCGGCGGTGGCGGTGCTGCAGTTCGTGATGTACAAGGACAAGACCGGCTTCAAGTACCAGGCCTTCACCATCAATGGCGTACCGCAGCCACTCTACGTGGCCGCGTTCACGCTGGCGCAGATGTGCGAATGAAAACCGCCGACTAGCCGTCGAGATTGGCGAGCAGGTTCTGGGCTTCGTGCATGCGGCGCCGCACCGAGGCCAGGTAGGAATCCTTCGCCACGTCCTTGTCGGACATGGTGCGTGCGCGGTACGGGCCCTTGTTGTAACAGATCACGCTGCGCTCCCAGCTCGGCATCTGCTGCATGCAATAGACCAGATAGCGCGCTGCGATGCGGATGTTGAGCGAATCGTCGTGCTGCAGCTTATGGGCTTCAACCGGCTTGCCGTACACCAGCTTCGCCGCGGGTTTGCGCACCTGGCCACAGCCGTAGGAATGCTTGTCCATGCCGCGCTTGTGCTGGCAGAGGCTGGATTCCTGGGTGAGCACCGCGGTGAGGGTGCGGGGGAAGTCGTAGGACAGGGGTAGCGGGTCGGCGTAGTAGCTCGTGCCTACCACCGAGGCGTAGAGCACCGCCCAGTTCTGCTCGTGGGTGAGGCCGTCGCCGGCCCTGGCGGGAGCCACGGCCAGGAGCAGGCAGGCCACCCCTAAGGCCGCCAGTACGGTATGCAGTTTCCTTGCTGTATTTCCCATCTCGTCCCGTCTCTCAGTCAACATAATGATAGCCGTTTAACCATAAGAACGCCTCAGTCCGTCCGGGGCGGACCACCCAATCACCAGAAACCGGGTAAACCTAGAACAGGGGTCTGGGCAGGCTAAAAAGGCGCGCAATCATAGCAAATGTCCGCCGGGGGTCAATCAGGCAAGAGCTGAGGTCTTGCGGCGGTATTCGGCTACCATCGGGGCCGGGCACACCCCTCAAGCTTCCATCCCCCAAGGCAGGCCATGGCCACCGAGACGGCGGAGAGCGCATCGAAGCGGCCGGCATCCCTCAGGTCCTGGCTGATCTACGGCCTCATGGCCCTCGCCACCGTGGCGCTTTTCCTCCTCATCCGCAGCCAGGGAGAGGGGTTCGCAGTCACCGCTCCGGCAGTCCAGGCCGCGGCGCCCTTGACGGGCGGTGGCACCTTCCTGCACCTGCTGCTGGCTCTCGCCGCCATCATCGTCCTGGGACGGCTCCTGTCCCGCCTCTTCGCGCACCTCTCCCAGCCACCAGTAATCGGCGAGGTGGTGGCGGGCATCCTACTGGGGCCCTCCCTGGTCGGTCCGAGGCTCTCGGCGCTGGTGTTGCCGCCGTCGGTGGGGCCCTATCTCGGGGTCATCGCCCAGCTAGGCGTGGTGCTGTATATGTTCATCGTGGGCGTGGAGCTCAACCCGGCGCTCCTGAAACGCCGCGCCCAGGCCACGCTGATCATCTCCCATACCAGCATCTTCCTGCCTTTCCTGATGGGCGCGGGGCTTGCCCTTTACCTGTATCCGCGCTATTCCAGCGGTAGCGTCAGCTTCACCAGCTTCGCGCTGTTCCTCGGCGTGGCCATGGCCATCACCGCGTTCCCGGTGCTGGCGCGCATCCTCACCGATTACCGTATCGCCCGCACCCGGCTCGGGGTGCTGGCCCTGAGCTGCGCCGCCATCGGCGACGTCACCGCCTGGTGCCTGCTGGCGTTCGTGATCGGCGTCGCCAAGGCGGAGATGGGCCAGGGGCTGTATGTCGCCGCCGGTGCCCTGGGGTACATCCTGCTCATGTATCTCGCGGGCCGGCCGCTCATGGGCTGGATCACGCGACACTACGAACGGCAGACGGATACCGCTGAATTCGCCGTAACGCTGATCTTCGTGGCGCTGCTGTTGTCGGCGCTCGCCACCGAAGCCATCGGCATCCACGCGATCTTCGGCGCCTTCCTACTGGGTTGCGTGATCCCGTGGGACAGCGCTGTGGCCCGCACGCTCCTGCATAGGCTCGAGAGCGTCGTCACGGTGCTGCTGCTGCCGGCCTTCTTCGCCTACACCGGGATGCGCACCCGCCTGGACTTGCTGACACAGCCGAGTGACTGGCTCATCTGCGGAATGATCGTGCTGGTGGCCACCCTCGGCAAGACCGGCGGCGCCTTCGCCGCCGCCCGGCTCACGGGCTTGGGCTCACGCAACGCCGCCATGCTCGGCACGCTCATGAACACCCGCGGCCTCATGGAGCTCATCGTGCTCAACGTGGGGCTGGAACTCAGGGTCATCACTCCGGCGCTGTTCTCCATCATGGTGCTGATGGCGCTCGTCACCACCGCCCTCACCTCGCCGGTGTTGCGCTACCTGCGGGCGCGGCCCGTTCCGGCCGGCGAAACCGACATGCTGGCAGACCAACTTGCCGGTGAAGAATCAATAGAAGGCTTCTAGGGATTCAACGCAGCTGGCTGTCCTTGCTGCCGCGCCTGTTATAGAGGCTGTGGCTCTGCACCTTCTTGTCGGCCTCCGCCTGACAAGCGATGCACAGGCGCACACCCGGCAGGGCCTGGCGGCGCGCCTCCGGGATCGCCTGCCCGCATTCCGCGCAGTTCTTGAGGCTCTCGCCTGCTGGCAGCCGGCGGCGCACACTCTTCAGCGCGTCTTTGATGCTGGCGTCGATCTGATCCTGGACCGCGCCGTCCTTCGCCCAACCTGTCGCCATGCAGACCTCCGGAAATCCTTCTATAACTATAGCGCGCTTGGCTAGTACCACCGGTGTGTGATTCTGCCTGACCTAGTATGGATGTTGCGAACCGGTTTCGTTCGTCATTTGTCCACGCTACCTTCCATGGTGCGGCTTCCTGCCGGCGCCTCCCCGCGCCGAAGCTGTGCTTCGGCTGCGTCTCGCCCAGGGGCGGGCCTAATTGATGTTCGATTCCCCCTGTCGATTTTCTGACAGCGTCCCGGAACCTGATTTCGAAAAATTACTTGAAGTAGATGGTGGCCAGGGGGGGAATCGAACCTCCGACACGCGGATTTTCAGTCCGCTGCTCTACCAACTGAGCTACCTGGCCTTACGGCTATTTTCGCTTTAACACACTGACCCGTCCCTGGTGTCTCGTCCAGCTCGGCATCCATGCCTCGCGTCCGCCGCATGCGGCGGACCCAACTGAGCTACCTAGCCAATTTGGCGGGAATTATCTGTAATTAACCGCTCGAAGGGCGGGTATTAGACCGGCCGGCGCCGGCCGGGTCAAGGGGTTGAGTCACCTTTTGACTTGGGGCTGGCGCCGCTACTACCCTGCCGGAGGAGTCATCATGAATATCCGGGCCCTCCAGACCGCCGTCCCCTCCGCCGGGCCCCCGCTGCCTGAGCGTTATGGGGCAGTGCGCACCCTTACACTGGACCTCTGCCGCACACTCACGCCCGAGGACATGGCGCTCCAGAGCATACCGGACGCCAGCCCCGCCAAATGGCACCTGGCTCACACCAGCTGGTTCTTCGAACAGTTCGTGCTCGGTCCCCATGCGGAAGGCTATAAGCCGTTTCACCCCGATTACGCCTATCTCTTCAATTCTTACTACCAGAGCGTGGGCGAGATGCACCCGCGACCCGCGCGCGGCCTGCTGTCCCGCCCATCCGTGGCCGATGTCCGGGCCTACCGGGAACACGTGGATGGCCACATGCAGGCGTTGCTCGCCGCCCGCGCCAGCGAGCCTATCCTGGTCAACCTCGTGGCCCTCGGCCTCAACCACGAGCAGCAGCACCAGGAGCTGCTGCTCATGGACATCAAGCACCTGTTTTCCCTGAACCCGCTCAAACCCGCTTGGCGGGAGCTGCCGCCACTGCCCGCATCACATGCCCCGGCCGTGAAATATCTGCCCCGTCCGGCGGGTCAGGTGAACATCGGTCACGGGACCACCGGATTCGCCTTCGACAACGAGACCCCGCGCCATGGCACGCTGCTCACGGCCCACGCGATCGCGTCGCGGCCGGTGAATTACGGCGAATACCGGGATTTCATCCGGGACGGCGGCTACCGCCGGCCAGAACTCTGGCTCTCGGACGGCTGGGTCGCATGTCAGCGGGAAAACTGGCAGCGACCCCTCTACTGGGACGAGGACATGGCGACGGAATTCACCCTGGGCGGCATGCAGACGATCGTGGACACATCCCCTGTGTGCCACCTGAGCTGGTACGAGGCGGATGCCTACGCACGCTGGGCCGGAGCGCGCCTGCCTACGGAGGCGGAATGGGAAAGCCTAGCTGCGGCGGAAGCGATCACGGGCAACTTCCTGGAGTCGGGCCTGTTCCGGCCGACGGCCGGCGAAGGCCTGCGGCTGTTCGGCGACGTCTGGGAATGGACTTCGAGTCCCTACACGCCCTACCCCGGCTTCAAGCCGCTCGGCGGCTCCTTGGGCGAATACAACGGCAAGTTCATGGCCAACCAGTTCGTGCTGCGCGGCGGAGCCTGCGTGACCCCCGCTTCCCACATCCGCGCCAGCTACCGCAACTTCTTCTATCCGCAACAACGCTGGCAGTTCGGCGGCTTGCGCCTCGCC
>DATGHI010000098.1:0-3995 GCA_035308065.1 Gammaproteobacteria bacterium
GGCGAGCGTGGATTTGCCGTGGTCGATGTGGGCGATGATGGAGAAATTGCGGATGCGTTGCATGTCCACGGCGCGGCGGTGTCTGGCTTCGATATGGGTGAGCTTCGGCAGGCCTGGGATGGCCGCCGCGAGCCGGGCGGGGGGAGCCCCGTCATACCCGCGAGGGCGAAAACGCCTTCCGGGACAGGGCATTATAGCTGTTTACCGGGGATCAGCCTATCGGAGCACCTCTCGGCGAAGCCAGGGTTGCGGAGTCGAAAGTGCCGCTCACCCTATGCCGGCTCGCCTGTAAAAATAGGCGTCCACGGCAGCTTCATCCAGACGCGCCTCACAGAGTTCCTGGCCCTCCGCCGCTAACACCGGAACACGCATGCCGTACTGGTCCTTCAGGGCCTCGTCGTCGTCCACATTCACGAGTCTGACATCCAGTTCGTCGCCGTAGGCGACATAGAGGGCGGCGAGCATCTGTTCGCAGAGGTGGCAACCCGGCCGGTGGTACAGAACCAGGCCGGACATCAACGACCGGGGGCGTCCAGCGGCAGGAATAGGTTGCTGTCGGGACGGCGCACCAGCACCGGCACCGGCCGGTCGTGTGGCAGTTGGTACATGAGCTTGCGGAACTGGGTAGGGCTGCTGACGGCGATACCATCCAGCATCAGCACCACGTCGCCCGGGCGGAAGCCCGCGTGCTGGGCGCTGCCGTCGGTGACACCAGTGACACGAAGGCCGCCTTCGGCGATGCCCAGGTCGTGGCGTTCAGCGTCGCTCAAGGCGCGCACCTTGAGCCCCACGTCTGCCGGATGCGCCCCGGCGTCGATGCCCCGCTCCGATTCCGTCTGGACGACAGCATCTGGAACCGCCGCATGGCTACCGCTGCGGTCATGGTCGGCCGGGAGGGCACCCATGGGCTGTCTCCCGTCGTGCATCGGGCTCATAGCCGGCGCCCTGGCCTTGCTGCCGCTGACGAAGGTCTCACCGTCGGCCGACGCATGGGCCGCAACCGGGGACGCCGCGGCATCGGGCGTCATGGGGGCTCCGACCGGTTCGTCGCTGTCGTGGGCCGGGATGCGCTTTACGGCCGGCACGCCAGGACGTTGCGCGGCATCGCTGTCCGAGAGGAGGGGCTGGGTTTGGACGGGATTCAAGATCACCGGGCCGGAACACGGCGCGGCAAAAGGCGCCGCCAGGCCGGACACCAGGCTGAACGCCAGGAAAAGGCGTCTCACTCCCATAAGGGAGTAGATTCTGGTGAATCGCCGCAAGAGCCGCAATAGCGGCCCGGAAGACTAGGGCTGGCGCGGGGTCTTATGCTTCTTGCGGGTGCTTTTCCCGCTGTCGGACGCGCTGTCGTCCTGGCGGGGCACGTTATAGTAAGCCCGCCTGCCACCCGGGGTCTGGGAGGTGTTCACGTCTTCCTGGTCCAGGGGGGTACTGAGCAGAGCGGCCTGGGAAGGCTGGCCGTCGCCGCTCCAGTCCGTGTTCATCAGGGCGGTGTCGATAGGCAGCGGCTCGGACCTGGCCATACCCGTGGGAACGATTTCTGAGGGACCGACGCCCGCACGGCGTGTGTCATAACGCAGACCGGTGATAGCCACCACTGCCACGGTGGCGGCCACGGCGACCCCTGCCAAGCCGCGCATGAAACGATCGCCCAGACCCGCGGATTTCTGTTCCGGTTGGGATTCCTGTGAAATCGCCGTCATGACGCGATCGGCGAAACCACGCGTGTCCACCGGCGGCAGACCCTTGCGCATGGCCTCGCCGATCAGGTGGTAGCGCTCCCAATGCAAGCGCAGCGACTTCTCTACGGCGAAGCGCCGCAGTAGCAACTCGTGCTCGCCTTCGGGAAGCGCTTGGTCCGCCAGGGCGGAGATCTGTTCACGTAGTTTCTGTGTCATCTCGCATCTCTCGTCGTCAATCCAACAAGGGTTTCAATTTCGCGTCTATCGCTTCGCGGGCGCGGAAGATGCGCGAACGCACCGTTCCTACCGGGCAGGACATCGCTTCCGCGATCTCCTCGTAACTCAGGCCCTCGAGCTCACGCAGCACGATGGCGGTGCGCAGGTCCTCGGGCAGCTCAGCGATGGCCGTCTCCACCGTGCGCTGTATCTCGTCCGTGAGCAACAAGCGTTCCGGCGTGTCCACGTCCCGCAGCCTGGCCTGGACCTCGTACTGCTCTGGATCCTGCAGGTCCACTCCGTGTTCCAGCGGCCGCCGCCCTTCCGCCACCAAGTGGTTCTTGGCTGTATTGATCGCGATCCGATACAGCCAGGTATAGAAGGCGCTGTCGCCGCGGAAGCCGTGGATCGCGCGGTAGGCCTTGATGAAGGCCTCCTGGGCCACATCCAGGGCCTCGGTGCTGTCGTGCACGTAGCGGGTGACCAGCTTCACGATCTTGTGCTGGTACTTGCGCACCAGCACGTCGAAGGCGGCCTTGTCACCGCGCTGCACGCGCGCCACCAGCATCTGGTCGGCGTCAGCCTTGCCAGGCTCAAACTCGGCGATGGGCCTGGGCATGTTCATACGGCTGTAACCATGGACACCGGCAGAGGCGAAAAGTTCGCCAAATCAGGAGGGAAGCGGGTATATTTCGCGTCATTCCGGGGCCCCAAAAGGCCCTTCATGAGGCATTCTAGCAGCCCTCCGAACCTAAGGCCGCCGGACCCCCAGAGGGCCCTCCCCCATGCCCCAGACCGCCCGTTTCGACGTGCTTATCCTCGGCAGCGGCGCCGCCGGGCTGACCCTGGCCCTGCGCCTGCCAGCCCACTGCCGCATCGGACTCGTGGCCAAGGGTCCTCTCTCGGAAGGCAGCACCCTCTACGCCCAGGGCGGCATCTCAGCGGTCCTGGACAAGGCCGATTCCATCGAGTCCCACATCGAGGACACCCTCAACGCCGGAGCCGGGCTCTGCGATCCGGCCACGGTGCGTTATGTGGTAGAACAGGGACCGGACTGCATCCGCTGGCTCATCCAACAGGGCGTGAAATTCACCCGTGACGAGGAAGGCCATGATCCCGGGGCCTATCACCTGACCCGCGAGGGAGGCCACAGCCACCGCCGGGTGGTACACGCCGCCGACGCCACCGGGCGCGAGATTGAGACCACACTCGAGCAACTGGTCCGCGCCCGGAAGAACGTCACCCTGCTTGAACACCATATCGCGGTGGATCTCATCACCGCGGCCAAGCTCGGCCTGCCGGAAGCTCGCTGCTACGGGGCCTACCTCATGGACCGGCGCAAGCGCACGGTCAAGACCGTGGCGGCGAGCCACGTGGTGCTCGCCACCGGCGGCGCCAACAAGGTGTATCTCTACACCAGCAACCCGGACGGCTCCACCGGCGACGGCATCGCCATGGCCTGGCGCGCCGGTTGCCGCACCGGGAACATGGAATTCATGCAGTTCCATCCCACCTGCCTCTACCACCCCCACGCCAAGTCCTTCCTGATCTCCGAGGCGGTGCGCGGTGAAGGCGGCCGGCTGTTGCTGCCGGATGGCACGCCCTTCATGAAGAAATTCGACAGGCGCGGCGCGCTCGCGCCCCGCGACATCGTCGCTCGGGCCATCGACCATGAGATGAAGCGCCTAGGGTCAGACCACGTGCTGCTGGACATCAGCCACCGCCCCGCCGCGTTCATCCGCGAGCACTTCCCCACCATCCACGCCCGCTGCCTCGAATACGGTTATGACATGACCAAAGGCCCCATCCCGGTGGTGCCGGCCGCCCATTACACCTGCGGGGGCGTGCTCACGGACCTCGCCGGCCGCACGGATCTGCCGGGGCTCTATGCCGTCGGCGAAACGGCGTTCACGGGCCTGCATGGCGCGAACCGCATGGCCAGCAACTCGCTGCTGGAATGCGTGGTTTTCGGTACCGCCGCCGCTGCTGACATCGCCGCCCAGGAACGCAATGTGAAGATACCGAAACTCCCCCGCTGGGACGAGAGCCGCGTGACGGATTCAGACGAGGAAGTGGTGGTGTCCCACAACTGGAGCG
>DATGHI010000099.1:0-20170 GCA_035308065.1 Gammaproteobacteria bacterium
ATGTAGGCGTCCGCCAGGTTCACGTACTTGCCCACCATGGCCACGTTGACCTCAGCCTCGGGGTTGGCGCGGGCCTCCACCACCCGACGCCACTCGCTCAGGTTGGCCGAGCGCGCATTGATGCGCAGGTGGTCCACCACGATGTCGTCCAACCCCTGCTCGTGGAGCACCAGGGGGATCTTGTAGATGTCGTCCACGTCCGGCGCGGAGATGACGGCGCGCTCTTCGACATTGGTGAATAGCGCGATCTTGCGACGCGCGTCCTGGGGCAAGGCCGCGGCCGCACGGCACAACAGGATGTCCGGCTGGATGCCTATGGAGCGCAGTTCCTTCACCGAATGCTGGGTGGGCTTGGTCTTGGTCTCGCCGGAAGTGGGGATGTAGGGCACCAGGGTCAGGTGCATGTAGACGCATTTGCCGCTACGGCCCATCTCCACGCCCATCTGGCGGATGGCCTCCAGGAACGGCAGGGACTCGATGTCGCCCACGGTGCCGCCGATCTCCACCAGGCAGACATCGGCGTCGCCGGCGCCTTCGCGGATGCAGCGTTTGATTTCGTCGGTGATGTGGGGGATGACCTGGACCGTGCCGCCCAGGTAGTCACCGCGGCGCTCCTTGCGGATCACGTTCTCGTAGATGCGACCGGTGGTGAAATTGTTGCTCCGACCCATGCGGGCACGTACGAAACGCTCGTAATGCCCCAGATCCAGGTCGGTCTCGGCGCCGTCGTTGGTGACGAACACCTCACCGTGCTGGAAGGGGCTCATGGTACCGGGGTCCACGTTGATGTACGGGTCCAGCTTGACCATGCTGACCTTGAGGCCGCGGGCCTCGAGGATGGCGCCCAAGGAGGCGGAGGCGATGCCTTTCCCCAATGAGGAGACCACGCCGCCGGTAACGAATACGAATTGGGCCATCTTCAGGACTCCCGAATGCTGCGCCGGGACGGCACTGCGAAATCGGGAAGACAGATTAACAGATTTGGCTGGGATTAAATAGCCGTAGAGTCAACTTCGCTTGATACCCTGTCTATTCCCTTGGGCCTTGTGTTTTTTGCGCCTGCGTCGGACCATCTTCCGCTACGTGGCCCGCAGCGCTACGCATCCAGCTCCGCTCGCGTTCCGGGGCGCACATCCCTGTGCGCTCGTTCGCGGCGATGCCGCGAACCCGCGGTGCTTCAGATGAGCGGCGGATGGCCAGACCACTCGATGCGCAAACCGGCCTCGCCCGGCGCTGCGGCATGCGGTTCGCAGGCGAAGAGCCCCGCCACCGCCAGGAGCTCGCGGTCCGAATAGATGAGCGGCAGCCGGTCCCGGAGCCAGGGGACCACGCGCATCTCCTGCAGCCATTTCTTGAGGGGCCGCTCGTGGGCACGTCCCGAGGGACGGCAGGACTCGCCGCCGCTGCGAAACGTAATCCTGAGGCCAGTGGGGCCGCAGAGAGCGGCGCGGATGCCCTCGCCTGCCGCCGGCACGAGCTTGAGTGCCCCAAGGCCCTCCCCTAGATCGTGGGCGACGCTGGGCAGCAGCCTGAACTCATCAGGCGACGGCGGCAATGGCCGTTGGGCGTAGAGCCGGCCCCCGTAGCGCCGTACCTCGGCCCCCTCCCAGTCTACGCAGGGATTGCGGTCTTCTCGCGCGCCCAGCTGGCGCAGGAGTTCCGCGAGCTTATGGGCCGGTGGCAGGGGTAGGCCCCTCGACTCCAACCAGTGACGGACGAGATTGCGTGCGCGGGGCTCCGGCAGTGGGTCCAGCGCCGCCACCGGCAGGGTGTCACCGGCGCCGGAGCGTGACCAGTCCTCCACCGCCAGCTCTCTTAGCATCTCCGCCGCCCCGGCGGCATGGCCCGCGCTACGTCCGATTGTGGTCGCGGCGGCAGGCCAACGGGCCTTGAGACGCGGCAGGATCTCGTGGCGCAGGTAATTACGGTCGAGATCGGTATCCGCGTTGCTGGGATCCTCGATCCAGGTGAGCTTCTGCTCCCGTGCCCAAGCCTCGAGTTCGGCGCGGGTCCACCCGAGCATGGGCCGCACCAGGAGGCCGGCGGCGAAAGCTGCGCTCACGGGCATGGCGGCCAGGCCACGCACACCGGCGCCACGCAAAGCCTGCAACAGGAAAGTCTCCAACTGATCATCCGCATGCTGGGCCAGGAGCAGCATGTCGCCTGGCTCCATCAGCCCCCGGAACACCTGGTAGCGCCGCTCCCGCGCCACCGCTTCCAGGCTCTCGCCCTTGCCGGGCTTGACGTCGACACTACGGGACACGAGCGGCACCCCGAGGTCGGCGCAGAGACGCTCGCAATGCCCCTGCCATAAGCCCGCGTCCTTATAGAGGCCGTGGTTCACGTGCACGGCCCGTAGCTCGCCCGTGAGCGAGCCGCGGTTCGCCGCCAGGGCGCGCAGCAAGACGGTGGAGTCGAGGCCGCCGCTCAGAGCCACCCAATAGCGCGGCGCGGCCGGAAGGCCGCGCAAGGTCTCGATCAGATTTGCAGGAGAGAAAGGCACCCGAGTCAGGCCTTATGCCGCGGCGTCACTCTTTGAAGCTGCCGAAGGAGGTGAAACGCTTGTAACGGGCTTCCAGCAGTTCGTCCATGGAAAGCTGTTCCAGGCGGCTCAGATTGTCCAGGAGCGCCTTCTTGATGGTGGCGGCTGTGGCCTCCGGGTCCCGATGGGCCCCGCCCAGGGGCTCCTTCAGCACCGTATCGATGAGACCCAGGTTCTTGAGGCGTTCGGCGGTGATACCCATGGCTTCCGCAGCCTCGCTGGCCTTGTCGGCGCTCTTCCACAGGATGGAGGCACAGCCTTCCGGTGAGATCACGGAATAGATGCTGTATTGCAACATCATCACCCGGTCACCCACCCCGATGGCCAGTGCGCCGCCGGAACCACCCTCGCCGATGACCGTGCAGATGATGGGCACCCTGAGGGTGGACATTTCGAACAGGTTGCGAGCGATGGCTTCGCTCTGGCCTCGCTCCTCCGCGCCCACTCCGGGATAGGCGCCGGGGGTGTCGATGAAAGTCAGAATGGGCAGACGGAAACGTTCCGCCAGCCGCATGATGCGTAAGGCCTTGCGGTAACCCTCGGGGCGGGTCATGCCGAAGTTGCGGCGGATCTTCTCCTTGGTGTCGCGGCCCTTCTGCTGGCCGATGACCGCCACTGGCTTGCCGTCCAGGCGTGCCACGCCGCAGACGATGGCCGGATCGTCGGCGAAGGCCCGGTCGCCACGCAGCTCCTCGAAGTCCGTGAAGAGACGCTGCACGTAATCGAGGGTGTACGGGCGCTGGGGATGCCGCGCCAACTGCGCCACCTGCCAGGCGGACAGGTTGGAGAAGATGTTCTCGGTGAGCTCGCGGCTCTTGGCCTGCAGGCGCTCGATCTCGTCGGTGATGCTGATGGCCGACTCATCGCCCACGAAGCGCAGCTCTTCGATCTTCGCCTCCAGCTCGGCGATGGGCTGCTCGAATTCGAGGAAGTTGAGGTTCATTCTTTAATATTCGTGCCAAGAGACTGTAAACGTTACCGGTTGTGGCGCCGGGGGGCAAGCCCGAATACCCCCAGGGAAGGGCCTCAGGCGTTCACCGCTTCCGCCGGCCGCAGGGCTGCGCGCGGCGCGTATTGCAGCGTGACCTTGTCTGCCCCCAGCCAGGACTCCAGGTGGCGGGTCAAGGCCTCTATCGGGTGCACCCGCCAGGCGTCGCCCAGGGACAGCGGCGCCCGGCCCTGGGCGCCACGGTAATGCACCCATACGGCGCAGCGGCCGCCCAGATGAGGCTTGAGCAGATCCTTTAGGTGCGCCGCGAAGTCCGGCGGACCTTTCTCCGTGTCCCAGACGATGTCCAGTCGGGCCACACGCCGCTCCCGCAGCACATCCACGCCGTACATGTCACGCACCTTGCTGATGCGCCAGTTGTTGTTGAAGCCGTCGAAGCCGCAGTCGCCCTCCACCACCAGCACCTGGTCCTTCAACGCGACATTGCGGAACTTCATGAAAGCATCCTCGAACAGCATCGCCTCCATGCGGCCGGTGTTGTCGTCGAAGGTGAGGATCACGCGATTGCCTTTCTTGCGGATGCCGAGCAAGAGGCCCGCGATGGTGACCTTGCGCGCCGGCACGTAGGCGCGTTCGCCGTTGTTCTCCGGCGGCGGCGACTCGCTGGCGAGTTCTCCCAGGGGGTCGCTGACCACCGCATCCAGCTCGCGCTTGTAGCGGTTGATGGGATGGCCGGTGAGATAGAGACCCAGGGTCTCGTTCTCGCCCCGCAGCCGAGCCTCCTCGTCCCAGTCCGGTAGGCTCGGTGCCGCTGCAGCGGCCTTGCCGGCCACGGGTGTCGGGGCCGCCGCTAGGCCGAACATGTCGTTCTGTCCCGCTTCGCTCGCACGGGTGTGCTGCTGCGCCAGCGCGAGCGCATCCGGCAAGCGTGCGATCAGGGTCGCGCGGTTGAGCTTGAGGCTGTCCAAGGCACCGGAGCGGATCATGGCCTCCAGCACCCGCTTGTTGGCCTTCTGCAGATCGATGCGCCGGCACACGTCCGCGAGGTCCTTGAACGGGCCGTTGGCCGCGCGTTCAGCCAACACGCCCTCGATGGCGGCGAGTCCTACGCCCTTGATGGCGCCCAGGCCGTAGCGGATGGTCTCCGCATCCGCGACTGCAAACTTGTAGTCGGAGTGGTTGATGTCCGGAGGCAGGATGGTGAGTTCCATCTGCCGGCATTCATGGATAAAGGTCACCACGTTGTCGGTATGGTCCATGTCCGAGGACAGGACCGCTGACATGAACGCCGCCGGATAGTGTGCCTTGAGCCAGGCGGTCTGGTAGGAGAGCAGCGCATAGGCGGCGGAATGGGACTTGTTGAAGCCGTAGCCCGCGAACTTCTCCATCAAGTCGAAGATGTAGGTGGCGAGAGCACCGTCCACACCGTTCCTAATGGCACCGTTGGTGAAGATGCTGCGTTGCTTGGCCATCTCTTCGGGCATCTTCTTGCCCATGGCGCGCCGCAGGAGATCGGCTCCGCCCAGGGTGTAACCCGCGAGCACCTGGGCGATCTGCATCACCTGTTCCTGATAGAGGATCACGCCGTAGGTGGGCTTCAGGATGGGCTCCAGCTTCGGATGCGGGTACTCCACCTTCTGCCGGCCGTGCTTGCGGTCGATGAAGTCCTCGACCATGCCGGACTGCAGCGGTCCGGGACGGAACAGGGCGTTCACCGCGACGATGTCCTCGAACCTGTCCGGCTGCAAGCGCCGGATGAGGTCGCGCATGCCGCGGGATTCCAGCTGGAACACGGCGGTGGTCTGGCAGCGTTTCAGCAGAGCGTAGGTGGCCGTGTCGTCCGTGGGGATGGCGCTGATGTCCAACGACGGTTCACCGCGGGCGGCGCGCTCACGGTTGATGGTGCGCACCGCCCAGTCGATGATGGTGAGGGTGCGCAAGCCCAGGAAGTCGAACTTCACGAGGCCCACCGCCTCCACGTCGTCCTTGTCGAGCTGCGTCACTGGATGTGTGCTGCCCGCTTCGCAAAAGAGCGGCGTGAACTCCGTGAGTTCCTTCGGGGCGATCACCACGCCGCCAGCGTGCTTGCCGGCGTTGCGCGCGAGGCCCTCGAGACGCTTGGCGAGATCGATAAGTTGATGCACCTCGTCATCGGATCGATAGAGTTCGGCGAGCTCGGATACGTCGGCGAGCGCCTTGTCCAGAGTGATCTCGAGTTCCATGGGGATGAGCTTGGCGATCTTGTCCACGTAGCCGTAGGGATGTCCCAGCACCCGGCCCACATCACGCACCACGGCGCGCGCCGCCATGCTGCCATAGGTGATGATCTGGGAAACGCGGTTGTGGCCGTAGCGGTTCGCCACGTAGTCGATGACCCGGTCGCGACCCTCCATGCAGAAGTCCACGTCGAAGTCCGGCATGGAGACGCGTTCCGGGTTCAGGAAGCGCTCGAACAGCAGGTCGTGCTCGATAGGATCCAGGTCGGTGATGCCGAGGCACCAGGCGACGACGGAACCCGCGCCAGAACCACGCCCCGGACCCACGGGAACGCCGTGGTTGCGGGCCCAGTCACAGAAATCGGCGACGATGAGGAAGTAGCCGGGGAACCCCATGCCGGCGATGACGTCCAGTTCCAGCGCGAGCCGTGCGCGATACGCCTGTTCGCGCGCCTCCCGCTGGGCACCGGCCTTGGCGAGCGCTTTCTCCAGGCGGTGTTCGAGGCCGGCTTCCGTCTGGGCGCGCAGGTAGCTCTCCGCGGTGTGCCCTTCGGGCACAGGGAAGGCCGGCAGGTAATTCTTGCCGAGTTCCAGCGTGAGGTTGCAGCGCCGGGCGATCTCGACCGCGTTCTCGAGCGCTTCGGGCAGATCTGCAAAGAGCTCGACCATCTCCCTGGGGCTCTTCAGGTACTGCTGCTCGCTGTAGTTGCGCGGCCGGCGTGGGTCGTTCAGCACCCGGCCTTCCTGGATGCACACCCGGGCCTCGTGGGCCTCGAAATCGTCCGGTGCCAGGAACCGCACGTCGTTGGTGGCCACCACCGGTACGTCGCTGCCGGCGGCGAGCCTGACCGCCGCTTCCAGGTACTCCGTCTCCTGATCACGGCCAGTGCGCTGCAATTCGATGTAGATGCGGTCCGGGAAGAGCGTGCGCCAGGCGGCGAGCCGCGTGTACGCCTCCGCCTCGCGCCCCGCCAGCAAGGCCCGGCCGATGTCGCCCTCGCGGCCCCCGGAGAGGGCGATAAGGCCGTCCGTCCGCCCCGTGAACCACTCCCGCTCCAGGAGCGGCAGGCCGCGCTTCTGGCCTTCCAGGTAACTGCGGGTGATGAGTGCCGAGAGGTTGAGGTAGCCTGCGTGGTTGCAACAGAGCAGCGTGATGAGCGCCGCCTCGCCGTTGTCTCCCTCCCGCACCCGCAGATCGGCGCCGACGATGGGTTTTAGACCTGCGTCTTGGGCTTCTTCGTAGAATTTTATGAGGGCAAAGAGATTACCCTGGTCCGTGAGAGCCACCGCCGGCATGCCGGCCTTCTTGAGAGCCTGCATCAGCTCGGGCACGCGGATGACGCTGTCCGCCAGCGAATATTCGGTATGCAGTCGCAGGTGCACGAAGCGGGGGCTCATGCACCCTCCTCCAGGCAGCGGCGCACTGGGCCGAAAGTCCGGCGGTGCACCTTGCAGACGCCCATGCTCTCCAGGGCCTCCAGGTGCTGCGGCGTCGGATAGCCTTTGTGCACCGCGAAACCGTAACCGGGATAGAGGACGTCGAAGCGGCACATGGCTGCGTCCCGCTCCACCTTGGCGAGGATCGAAGCCGCACTGATGGCAGGCACCTTGCTGTCGCCCTTGATGATAGCCGCGACCGGCTGCGGCACCGGCGGGCAGCGGTTGCCGTCCACCAGCACCTGCAGGGGCTCGAGGGCGAGCGCTGCCACGGCTCTCGCCATGGCCAGGAGGGAAGCCTGCAGGATGTTCAGGCGGTCGATCTCCTCATGGTCCGCCCAGGCCACGGCCCAGGCGAGGGAACGGCTGCGGATCTCCTCCGCCAGGCTTTCGCGCTGGGTGGGGGTGAGTTGCTTGGAATCCCGGAGACCGGAAATGGGCCGGGTCGCATCAAGGATGACGGCGGCGGCCACCACCGGACCCGCCAGGGGCCCGCGGCCCGCCTCGTCCACGCCCGCCACGCGTGCGGTGTCCCCGATCATGTCCCAAGCCATATGCATGCGCGTCCCGGTCCCAGTTCCGGCGCCATTCTACCTCCGGGCGGAGGCGTGGGAATCAAGCAGTGCGAGCACCGCCTCCGCGGCACGCTCATCCGCGCCGCAGCGCAGCTTGCCCGCCAGGGCGTCCAGCCCTTCGAGTTGCGCCGCGCGTGCCTCGGGGTCGGCCAGGAGCTTCAACACCGCGGCGCCGAGGCTGGCGGACGTCGCTTGGTATTGCAGGAACTCCGGCACCAGTTCCCGCTCCGCAAGCAGGTTCGGCAGGGAGACAAAGGGGATCTTGAGCAGGTCGAGGGCGCGTATAAAGGCATAGCTAAGGTTGGAAAGCTTGTAGGCCACCACCATGGGGCATTTGAGCAGCATAGCTTCCAGGCTCGCAGTACCCGAAGCCAGGAGCACCGCGTCGGCCGCCCCCAGCACGTCGCGGGAATGGCCTTCCACCAGGGTGATGGCGAGGTCGGGCTGATAGCTGCGGATCTGAGTCTTGATGAACCGATTGAGGGACGGCGTCGCGGCGGGGATCACGAACTTGAGCGCGGGGTCCTTAGGCGCGAGCCAAGCGGCCGCATCCAGGAACAAGCGCCCCAAGCGCTGCACTTCGGTGATGCGACTTCCGGGAAGCAGCGCAACCACCTTCGCTTCCTGCGGCAGGTGCAATTCGGCGCGTAATGCGTGACGGTCGATCCGTTCGGGGATTCGGTCCGCCAGGGGGTGGCCCACGAACTCTGCCTTGAACCCATGCCGTGCGTAGAGCGGCGGTTCGAAGGGCAGCAGTGCCAGTACTAGGTCCGCGGCCCTGCCCACCTTGAATACGCGCTTCGGCTTCCAGGCCCAGATGGACGGGCTCACATAGTGCACCGTGAGGATGCCGGCTCGGCGCAACTCCTGTTCGAGCCCCAGGTTGAATCCAGGCGAATCGATGCCGATGAAAAGGTCGGGTGGATTGGCGAGGAAATGCCGGCGCAGCTGCCTTCGCACCTTGAGGAGCCGCGGCAGGTGCCTAAGGACTTCGGCGAAGCCCATGACTGCAAGATCTTCTGCGGGAAAGAAGGCGTCACAACCGGCTGCCAACATCTCCGGACCGGCCACGCCCTCGAAACGCGCATCCGGACGGCGTGCGCGCAAGGCCCGGATCAGGCCTGCGCCCAGGATGTCGCCCGAACTCTCCCCTGCGACGATGCCGATGCGCATCCTGCTCTCCCGCTCAACGCGTGATGCTGCGTTCGCTCTTCTCCAGGAAGCGCGCCATGATCGCCACTTCTGGCTGGGTCTCACCCAGTTGCTGCAACTGCTGAAGCGCCTCCTCCAGGCGGAGGTCAGAGCGGTACAGCACCCGGTAGGCGTTCTTGATGTTGCGCAGCCGCTCGGCACTGAAACCGCGGCGCTTCAGGCCCTCGCTGTTGATGCCGTGGGGCTCCACCGGCGTGCCGGAGACCATCACGTAGGGCGGCACATCGCGGGTGATGTCCACGTTCATGCCCATGAAGCTGTGGGCTCCGATGCGCACGAACTGGTGGATCTTGCTGAAACCGCCGAGGATGGCCCAGTCCTCGATGTCCACGTGCCCCGCGAGCGTTGCATTGTTGGCCATGATGATGTTGTCGCCCAGCACGCAGTCATGTGCTACATGGACGTAAGCCATGAGCCAGTTGTCACTACCGATGCGGGTAGTGCCCTTGTCCTGCGCGGTGCCGCGGTTCAGGGTTACGAACTCGAAGATGCTGTTGCGGTCGCCGATCTCCAGGGTAGTTGGCTCACCGGCGTATTTCTTGTCCTGAGGCGCGCCCCCCAACGAGGCGAAGGGATGTATGCGGTTGTCGCGGCCGATGCGCGTCGGGCCCTGGATGACAACGTGAGGGTCGATTACGGTACCGGCTCCGATCTCCACGTCAGCGCCGATGATGCTGTACGCGCCGACGCTTACCCCCGGGGCCAGCTTAGCCCGGGAATCGACGACGGCGCGGGGATCGATGCCCGCCTCGCTCACTCTAACTTCCGCGCCGCGCACATGAGCTCCGCCTCGGCGGCGACCCGGCCGTCCACCTCGGCGACGCCGGAAAACTTCCAGATGCCGCGCTTCGACGCCAGCACCTTTACCTTGAAAAGGATCTGGTCGCCCGGCTCCACGGGCTCGCGGAAGCGCGCCTTATCGATGCCGACGAAATAATAGATCTCGTCCTTCGCCGGAGCGTGGCCGAGACTCGCGAAGGCCAGGAGGCCCGTGGCCTGGGCCATGGCCTCCAGGATCAGCACACCCGGCATCACCGGGCGTTGCGGGAAATGACCCGGGAAGAAGGGTTCGTTGATGGTGACGTTCTTGAGCGCCGTCAGGCTCTCGCCGGGCTTGCATTCCAGCACGCGGTCGACGAGTAGGAACGGATAGCGATGCGGCAACTGCTGCATGATAGCGTGGATGTCGAGGAACGGCTGTTGGGACATGGTTCAGTCCTTGGTTTTCTTTTCGAGTCGCACGAGTCTGCGGGCCATGGCGTCGAGCTGCCGGAAGCGAACGCTGTTCTTGCGCCACTGCTGCTGCGTGTCCATGGGCAGGCTGCCCGAATACACCCCAGGTTCGGTGATCGAATGGGTCACTAGCGTCATGGCGGTCACAGTCACGTCGTCGCAGATCACGATGTGCCCCGTGATGCCTGCCCCGCCCGCAATCATACAACGCTTGCCGATGACTGCGCTGCCGGCAATGGCGGTGCAGCCTGCGATGGCCGTATGCGCTCCGATCCGCACGTTGTGGCCCACCTGAATCTGGTTGTCGAGTTTGACCCCGTCCTCCACCACCGTGTCCTCCAGCGCCCCCCGGTCGATGGTGGTGTTGGCGCCGATCTCCACATCGTCGCCGATGCGCACCGAACCGAGTTGCGGTACCTTGACCCAAGTGCCGTCGTCACGTGCGATACCGAAGCCGTCGGATCCGATGACCGCACCCGCATGCAACAGCCCACGCTTGCCGAGGCTCACGCCCTGGCAGAGGGTCACGTTGGCAGTAAGGCGGCTGTCCTCGCCGACGCGTGCGCCCCGCATCACAACGCAGTTGGGTCCAATATGGGCGCGAGCCGCAATCTCCGCGCCCGCTTCCACCACCGCGCCCGGGCCAATCCAGGCCTGCGGCGACACCTTCGTATCAGGGTCCACATGGGCGACCGGCGAGATGCCGTGTGGATCCGTAACAGGTGGCGCGAGCGCGGTCGCGACCCGCGCGTATACAAGATAAGGATTCTGGGTGACCAGCGCCGGCAGAACGCATTCCGCAGCGTCCGCTGGTGTCAGAATCAACGCCGTGGCGCGGGTACTGGCGAGGTAACGCTTGTAGTGGGGATTGGCGAGGAAGGCGATGTTACCCGCCGCAGCATTCTGGATGGTGGCGACCGCATGCACGCGCACGCCGCCGTCGCCCCGCACCTCGCCTCCGCAGCGGGACGCCAATTCAGCCAGCGTGTACCCCGCCCCCATGCGTCCTTCAGTTGCCGCTCTTGGCGTTCTCGGCCTTGTAGTCCTTCTCCATCTGCGCCAACACTTGATCGGTGACGTTCACAGTGTTGTCTGCATAGAACACGCCCTCGCTGCTGACGATCATATTGTATTTCTGAGCCAGGGCGAATTCCTGCACGGCTTTGAGGACGTCCTGCTGCAGCTTGCTCAGCTGGGCATTGCGCTCCATGTTGTAGTCGTCTTGGAAATCGCTCGACTTGCGGCCGAAGTCGCGCTGCAGCTCATCGAGTTGGCCCTGGGTATCCTGCAGCTGCGCCTGGCTCATGACGGCGCCGTTCTTACTCAGCTGATCCTGCAGGTTCTTGATCTTATCCTGCTCGGCCATCAGATCCTTCTTGCGCGAATCGAACTTCTTGGTCATGTCGTCGTTGGCGCGTTGCGCCTGGGGCGACTGCTTGAGCAGGTCCGGTACGCTGACATAGCCGATCTTCAGGTCGGCTGCGCTTGCCTGCATCCCGATGCCGGCCAGGGCGACCACCAGCAGGATGGGGATGAAACGGAATTTACTGATCACGATGTTGCTCCTGGATATTGAATCAATAATAGGCACCCAGGGTGAACTGGAAGCGTTCCGTCAGGTCACCTGGTTTGGGGTTCATGGGGAAAGCATAACTGAATTTCATCGCCCCGAGGGGCGTGAGGAACGTGGCGGCAAAGCCGTAGGAAGCGCGCAATTTCCTGAACTTGAAGTCGCCTGCGTCGGTGAACGCATTACCGACGTCTATGAACGCCGCCAGACGATAAGAACCGCTGCCCGCGGTGTCCTTGCCGAAGCGCGGCAACACGAACTCGTTCTGTGCGTAGAACATGGCACTCCCGCCGATGGGCAGGGTACTATTCGGATCCTGCGGCCCCAGGGTGCCCGATTGCCATCCGCGAACCGAGTCCGGGCCACCGACGAAGAAATTCTTGAACGGCGGATATTGGGACGTCTTACCGTAGGGTTTGCCGTAGCTGACCTGGGCGTTGAGCGCATAGATGAAGTTGAACGGCAATGGTAGAAACGCGTACTGCTGGTAGCTCAGTATGTAGTACTCCACATCGCCGCCGGGGACTCCGCTCGTGAGGCTGAGGTTTTCACGGTTACCGGCCGTCGGGAAGATGATGCGGTTCTCAGTGTCATACACGTAGCTGAGCGAGGTCTCCAGTGTGTTGTAGCGCAATCCGGGAAACTCGCAGATATACGTGAATCCACGGATCGGGTCCACGCAGCCGCCTATCGTGTGAAAGATTGATCCGTTTTCGGGATTGCTCATGAAGCTGATGTACGTCTTCGCTGATCCGGTAGTCGAAAACAACTCGTTGTGCGCGTAGGTCCCGCTCACGCCCCAGGCGCTGTATTCCGACAACGGGATATCGAAACTCAGAGTGGCTCCGTAGGAGGCCGAGGTCAGCGGTGCGCTGTTGATAGTGAACGACGAGATGCGGCTCTGGAAGAAACTGTACGTCCGCGTTACGCCATCGACGGTCCAGTATGGATCAGAGAAACTGAAGTTGTAGCTGTGCCCAATCGCCGTATGCGTGGCGTTGAGCGAGAGTTTCTCACCGGTACCGAGAAAATTGGCGTTGGCAATCTCGCCATCCAGCACCAATCCGGACTGGCTGCCGTAGCCGATACCGATGTTGGCTGTACCCGGCGGTCGTTCCTTGATAGTGAAGTCCGCGTCTACCAGGTTCGCTGTGCCCGGCACCTGGGTGGTCTTGACCTGCACATCCTCGACCCAGGGCAGGCGCTGCAAGCGCACTCGTGAGCGCTCCAGGTCGATGTTCGAAAGCCAGGCGCCTTCAAACTGGCGCATCTCGCGGCGGAAGACTTCATCGTTGGTACCGGAGGCTCCCTGGAAATTGATATGACGCAGATAAGCGCGCTCACCCGGATCGATGACGAAATTGATGGAAACAACCTTGTGCTCCCGATCGATGTCCGGCACCGGGTTCACCTGTGCGAAAGCGTATCCGTCTACGCCGAGGCGCTTGCGGATAAGGTCGGCGGTGGTGGTAGCCATGCCGAGGGAGAAAGTATCTCCGGGGTGGATCAGCACGTAACGCTGAAGCTGATCTTCCGGCACCACGAAGGTGCCAGAAAGCTTCACGTCCTTGATCTTGTAGATGTCACCCTCGGTGATGCCGACGCTGATGTACACGCTGTTATGATCGGGAGAAATCGCCACCTGGGATGAATCGATGCTGAAATCCGCGTAACCCTGGTCCATGTAGAAGGAGCGTAAGGATTCCAAGTCGCCCACCAGCTTCTCGCGGGCATATTCGTCGGAGCTGCCGAAATAGGTCCAGAAGTCGGAGACCTTGAGCTTGAAGATGTCCTGCAGATCCTCCTCGCTGAACACGTGGTTGCCCACCACGTTCACTGAGCGGATGCGTGCGGTGATACCTTCCGAAATTATGACGGATACGTCGACTCGGTTGTCACCCACGTCCTTCACAGTGGTATTCAGCGTCACCCCATAGTGACCATGGCTGTAGTACTGGTCCAGCAAGTCCTGCTTGAACCCCTCCAGTACCACCTTATTGAAGATCTGGCCCTCCGCCAGCCCCGCTTTCGTCAGATTCTTGTTCAGGTCGTCGGTCTTGATGAGCTTGTTGCCGCTGACGGTGAAGTGTGCAATAGAGGGACGCTCCTGCACCACCACCACCAGCGTATCCCCGTCGCGGCGCAACTGCACGTCGCGGAAGAAGCCGGTCTTGTAGAGGGCACGGATCGCCTCCTGCACGCGCGCGTCGTCCAGCTTGTCGCCGATATTGACGGGCAGGTAGTCGTACAGCGTACCGTCGGATATGCGCTGCAGTCCCTCGATCTGGATCTTCTTGACGATGAACGGCTCGTCTGCATACGCGATGGCGGGCGCGAGCAGGAACAGGAGGGTGGCCAGGACCAGCCCGGCGCCTTTCAGATTTCGCAAACGCGTGTCCTCCTCAACTGAACGCCCGCAAGAGATCGTTGTAGATCGCAAACCCCACCAGCAGCATGAGCAGGGTGATGCCCACCCGCTGGCCCAGGGCCTCCGCCCGCTCCGACAACGGCGAGCCTTTCAGCGACTCGACGGCAAAATACAGCAGATGGCCGCCGTCCAGCACGGGGATCGGCAGCAGGTTCAGCACTCCGAGACTGATGCTCACGAAGGCCAGGAACTCAAGAAACACGACCAAACCGCTCTGGGCGGCGTAGCCCGCGTACTGTGCGATGTCGATGGGACCGCTGATGTTGTGCCAGGAAACCTTGCCGATGAGCATGTTCCAGGCGGCGTCCAGCGTCAGCCACGACATATCGACGGTACGCGCAAGCCCCTGCCACAAGGCCGCGGGGGGATTATACCGTTGTTCCACCCTCAAACTGTCATAAAAACCTTCGGGCGGCAGCGGTCCTGCCGCACCGATGTGCCCGACCTTGACCCCGTTATCCGTCGTGGTCCCGACCTTCAGCAAGAGGTCCTGCTGCCCTCCCTGGCGCTCGATGACCAGGGCCAGGGTCTTGTCGGGCGATGCGCGTAACATCCGCACCGCATCCTGCCAACTCGTCACCGGCCTGCCGTCCAGCGACACGATGCGATCGCCGTCTTTAAGGCCCGAAGCCGCCGCCGTGCCGTCCGCCTGCACCTGGCTCAGCACCGGCGGCAGCGGCGGGACCAATGACAGGCCGAGCCCGACGAGCATCTGGTTGGGCTCGGTGAGCGCCTCTGGGTCGTCGACCTGCAGCGTCAAGGCCCGCTCCTGACCGGCCGGGGTCCTGACCGTCATATCGATGTGGTGCCCACCCAGCACAGCACGGAACAAACCCAGCTGCGCGTCGTCCCAGGTGGCGGTCTCGTGCCCCGCCACCGATAGGATCGTGTCGCCCGACTGCATGCCAGCATTGGCTGCCGCGGACGCCGGCGTGACGTAGCCCACCACCGGTTTGAGGCCCGCGATACCGGCCATGAACACGATCCAATAGGCGACCACGGCGAAAATCAGGTTGAAGGCCGGGCCAGCGAACACCACGATGGAGCGTTTCCACAGAGGTTGCCGGTTGAAGGCCCGCGGTAAGTCCGCGGGGGGCACCTCCCCTTCGCGTTCATCGAGCATCTTCACATAGCCGCCGAGCGGCAGCGCCGCGAGTACGTACTCGGTCTCATCACCCTTGCGGCGCCAGGTAAAGATGGGTTTGCCGAAGCCGACAGAGAAACGCAGCACCTTGATTCCGAGACAGCGCGCGGTGATGAAATGGCCGAACTCGTGGGCGGTGACCAGTACGCCGATGGCGACGATGAAGGCGAGCAAGCTGATCAGGAACTGCATGATGGCGATTCCTCAGGCGAGCGCGGTGATGTAGGTTTCGGCCGCGCCGCGGGCGCGTGCGTCCAGCGCCAAAACTTCATCCAGAGTGGCGGAGCGCGGGGCCTCCACCGATTCCAGCATGGCTTCCACCAGTTCGGCGATACCGGTGAAGGGGAGCTTACCGGAGAGGAACGCCGCGACGGCGACCTCGTTGGCGGCGTTCAATACCACCGGCGCGCCCTGCCCGGCCCGTGCCGCCTGCATGGCCAGCTTGAGGCAGGGGAAGGTCTCCATATCCGGTGGCTCGAAATCCAGGTTGCCGCGGGCGAGCACGTCCAGGGGCTCCACCCCGGCCGCTAGTCGCTCGGGCCAGGCGAGACCGTGGGCGATGGGTATGCGCATGTCTGGATTGGAAAGCTGCGCCAGCACCGAACCGTCCTCGTATTCAACCATGGAATGGATCACGCTCTGGGGATGCACCACCACCTCGATGCGCTCCGGGCCGGTATCGAATAGCCAGCAGGCTTCGATGACTTCCAAGCCTTTGTTCATCATGGTGGCGGAATCGACGGAGATCTTGCGTCCCATGTTCCAGTTGGGATGGGCGCACGCCTCAGCCGGGGTGACGCGGGCGAGGCGTTCCACGGGCCAGCCTCGGAACGGGCCGCCGGAAGCAGTGAGCAGGATGCGACGCACACCCATGGGCCAGGCGCCAGCACGGTAACCGCCCGGCATGCACTGAAACACGGCGTTGTGCTCGCTGTCGATGGGCAGGAGTTCGGCGCCGTGGGCGCGCACCGCCTGCATGAACAGCCCGCCAGCCATGACGAGCGCTTCTTTGTTGGCGAGCAGCACTCGCCTGCCGCCGCGCACTGCCGCGAGCGCCGCCGGCAACCCGGCGGCGCCGACGATGGCGGCCATGACGTAGCGCGCATCCGGATGCACCACAGCCTCGAGTAGCGCCTCGCTGCCGGAACGCACCTCAGTCTTGAGACCGCTCTCACGAAGGAGGCCGTGCAGGCGCTCAGCGGATTTGTCGTCCACCATCACCGCGAGCTTGGGTTGATGCTCGAGACATTGTTTGAACAAGCCATCCACGTCCCGGTGTGCGGTGAGGGCCGTCACGCGGAAGCGGTCCCGGTGGCGGGCGATCACGTCCAGCGTGTTCACACCCACGCTGCCGGTGGAACCCAGCACGGTAACGCCGATCATGATTGCAGCCCGAGCCAGAAAGTCCCCAGCCAGAAGAGCGGCGCTGCCGCCGTCAGGCTGTCCACCCGATCCAGAAGGCCCCCGTGGCCCGGGAACAGTGTGCCGCTGTCCTTCATCCCCGCCTGGCGTTTGAACAGGCTCTCGGAGAGGTCCCCCACCACCGACAGCAGGGCCACGGCGATACATATAAGGATGAAGGGCAGGGAGGCCGTCGGCAGCCAGTGGCTGGCTACCGCCGCCAGCAGTGAGACCAAGACCACGCCGCCCGCGACACCCTCCCAAGTCTTGCCGGGGCTCACCAGCGGGGCCAGTTTGTGGCGGCCGAAGGCGCGGCCGGCGAAATAAGCGCCGATATCCGCTGCCGAAGTGAGCAACAACAATATTAATAGGTACCAGGGGCTGGAGTTGCGGAGCGCCAGCACCGCCGCAAGTGCCGGCAACAGGGTGAGCACGCCGCAGATTATCTTGATAGACCGGGCGAACTCGATACGCCAAGCGGCGACCCACAGGAGGCTGAACAGCCACCAGGCAAAAGCCACCACGCTATATAAGAGCAGTGCGGCAGGGTATGGCAGACGCTCTTCTAACCACCCTCCCCCCAGTGCCAGCAAACCGAACAAGGCCACCAAGCCGAGGCGCGAATTCCTATCAAGGCTGCCGGTCAAGGCCGACCACTCCCAGGCACCCACCAGTGCCATGGCCAGCATGACTGCGGCGAACAGCCAGCCCGGTGCGAAAAACACCAGCGCCAGGACGATGGGAGCGATGACGAGGGCGGTGATGACGCGTTGCTTAAGCATCGGCATCCTCATCCACCTGTTCCGGGATCATGCCGAAGCGACGCTGACGGGCGGCGAACCATTCCAGCGCCTCGTCCAGAGCCGCCTTCCGGAAGTCCGGCCAGAGCGTGTCGGTGAAATACAACTCTGTGTACGCCAGGTTCCACAGCAGGAAGTTACTGATGCGCCGTTCGCCGCCGGTGCGGATGAAAAGATCAGGGTCCGGGCCCTCACCTAACGACAGGGCGACTGCCAGACGGTGTTCATTGAGATCCGAGGCGTCAGCAGTTCCTGCAGCCACCTCAGCGGCAAACTTGCGGGCCGCCTCGGTGATATCCCAGCGGCCGCCGTAACCCACCGCGACGTTGAGCAGCATGCGGCGGTTACCCGCGGTGAGCGCCTCGCCCTCCGCCATGCCCTCCTGCAACTTGTTGGAGAAGGCGCTGCGCTTGCCGATGAAGCGCACACGGATGCCGTTCTTATGCAGGTCGCGGACGTCCTTGCCAAGCGCCCCTAGGAACAGTTCCATCAGGCGGCTGACTTCGTTCTCCGGCCGGCGCCAGTTTTCGCTGCTGAAGGTGAAGAGCGTCAACGCGCCGACACCGCGTTCTGCACAACACTCGATGACTTCGCGGGCGGCATCGAGACCAGCTTTGTGTCCTGCGTGGCGCAGGAGGCTGCGGGTCTTTGCCCAACGGCCGTTGCCGTCCATGATGATGGCGATGTGGGCGGGTATCGCTTGGGATGTTGTGCTCATGCTAGGTCGTTTACCGCCCACGGCAGGCGGGCGGGACGCCCGCATCCGTTCAGACCTCGAGGAGCTCCGCCTCTTTCGCGGCAAGGATCTTGTCTACTTCGGCGATATGCTTGTCGGTGAGCTTCTGGATCTCGTCCTGTGCGCGACGTTCCTCATCCTCAGTGACCTTACGGTCCTTGAGCAGCGCCTTGAGTTCGGTGTTGGCGTCGCGACGCACGCCCCGCACCGCTACCCGCGCGGCTTCCGCCTCCTGTCGTGCCACTTTGATTATCTCCTTGCGACGTTCCTCGGTGAGGGCCGGCATGGGCACGCGGATGACGTTGCCGGCGGTGGCCGGCATCAACCCGAGGTCAGAAGTCATGATGGCCTTCTCGATCACCGGGATCATGGTCTTCTCCCAGGGCGTGATGGTGAGGGTACGGCTGTCACCCAGCGCGACATTAGCCACCTGGTTGAGCGGCACTTGGGATCCGTAGTATTCGACCCGCAGATGATCGACCATCGCAGTGTTGGCGCGGCCGGTGCGCAGCTTGGAGAGCGCATCCTTGAGGGTGTCGGCGCTCTTGTGCATGCGCGCCGTGGCGGATTTCTTCACGTTGTCGATCATTTGCCTTCTCCATTGTCCACCAGCGTACCAACACTGCGGTCACCCATTACGATGCGCATCAAGTCGCCGACACGCGA
The DNA here is from genome assembly GCA_035308065.1 of Gammaproteobacteria bacterium. Lineage (GTDB taxonomy): Bacteria > Pseudomonadota > Gammaproteobacteria > Natronospirales > REEB76 > DASUBN01. Next base: position 18,910 of record DATGHI010000099.1, read on the forward strand.
CAGGTCGAATACCCGCAATGGGATACCGTTGTCGCGGCACAACACCATGGCGGTGGCATCCATGACCATGAGCTTGTCGGCGATGATGCGATCGTAGGTGAGATGGTCGTACCGCTTGGCCTTGGGATCCTTCTTGGGGTCGGCGGAATACACGCCATCCACCTTGGTGGCCTTGATTAAGAGCTCGGCTCCGGTCTCGATGGCACGCAGGCTAGCAGCCGTATCGGTGGTGAAGAAGGGATTCCCGGTACCGGCGGCGAAAATGCACACTCGGCCTTTCTCCAGGTGACGCACCGCGCGGCGGCGGATGTAGTCCTCGCAGACCTGGTTGACGCGCATGCCGGACATGACACGGGCGTAGACACCCAGGCGCTCCAGAGCGTCCTGCAAGGCTAGGGCGTTCATCAGGGTCGCCAGCATACCCATATGGTCGGCGGTGACCCGGTCCATCCCGGCGCTGGCCAAGCCTGCACCGCGGAAGATGTTGCCGCCGCCGATGACCAAGCCCACCTGCACCCCGGCGTCGCGCACGTCGCGGATCTCGGCGGCAAAGCGGCTGAGGACGGTGGGATCGATGCCATAGTCGGCGGAGCCCATGAGGGCCTCGCCCGAGAGCTTGAGCAGGATGCGCTTATACGCAGGGACGTGGGTGGCCATGGCGTTTCTGTGTCTGTTCAGCCGGCATCCGGTTACGCGGAGCCCCGCAAAGCGGGGCTCCGGTCAGCAATCGGATTGTACCGTAAACCGCTCTACACCGGGGTCCGCCAACGCTGCGCGGCCTTTCAAGCTACGCATCCGGCTCCGCTTGAAAGCCCAGGCCATACATCCTGTATGGCCGTTCGCGGCTTCGTCACTCACCCACGGCGTGCCTGGGCCATTACCTCGGCGGCGAAGTCTTCCTGCTTCTTCTCGATGCCCTCACCCACCTCGAAGCGGACGAACCGCAGCACCTCGGCACCGGCAGACTTCAGAAGCTTCTCGACGGTCTGGTCCGGATCCTTGACGAAGGGCTGGCCCAGGAGCGTGACCTCGGCCAGGAACTTCTTGAGCCGACCCTCGACCATCTTCTCGATGATCTCCGCAGGCTTTCCGCTGTCCGCGGACTGGGCGCGGATGATCTCCCGCTCCTTGTCCAGCACCTGGGCGGAGACCTGCTCCGGCTTCACACACAGCGGTCTGCTGGCCGCCACGTGCATGGCAACGTCCTTGGCAAGGACCGGCGTGCCGCCCTTCATTTCCACCAGCACACCGATGCGCGAGC
>DATGHI010000100.1:0-30111 GCA_035308065.1 Gammaproteobacteria bacterium
GCGCGGCCTGGCGCTGCACCTGGATGGCGCACGGGTCTTCAACGCCGCCGTGAAGCTCCAGGTCCCCCTGGAACGCATCACCCGGCATTTCGACAGCGTGTCCCTGTGCCTCTCCAAGGGCCTGGGCGCGCCCGTGGGCACGGTGCTCGTGGGCAAGAAGGCATTCATAGCCGCGGCCCACCGACACCGCAAGCTGCTGGGCGGCGGCATGCGCCAGGCTGGCATCCTCGCTGCCGCGGGGCTCTACGCGCTGGAGCACCACGTGGAGCGCCTCGCGGAGGACCATGCGAATGCGAAGCGGCTGGCCGAGGGCCTGGCTAGTCTGCCGGGGCTGAGACTGGATCCTGCGCTGGTACATACCAACATGGTGTTCGCGTCCCTGGCGCCGGAGAAGGTGGACGGCCTCGTGCAGCACTTGAAGCAGGCGGGCATCGTGATACTGCCGAACCCCAATCTCCGTCTCGTCACTCACTTGGATGTGAGCCGCGACGACATCCAGAAAGTCATGGCTGCCTTCAAGTCTTTCTTCCATTAATTCCGCGAGCCCGAGGTACCGTATGGCCTTCGACGGTCTAGCTGATTTACCGGCCACACGGCGCATCTTCTGCATCGGCCGCAACTACGCCGAGCACGCGAAGGAGATGGGCAACGCCCTGCCTCCGGAACCCGTGGTGTTCATGAAACCGCCCACCAGCCTCGTCACGGGCGCGCGGCTCCAACTGCCGCGCGAGCGGGGCGCCGTGCATCACGAGATGGAGCTGGTGCTGGCCCTCGGCCGCGAGGCCGCGGACGTCGCACCTGGGGCGGCCATGGCGCTCGTCGCCGGCGTGACGCTCGGTCTCGACCTCACGCTTCGGGACGAGCAGGCGCGTCTCAAGCAGGCGGGCGCCCCCTGGGAGCTGGCCAAGGCCTTCGACGGCGCCGCGGCCCTGGGGCGCTTCACGCCCGCGCCGTTCAGGTTCGACCCCCAGGCCCTGGACATGCTCTGCACCGTCAACGGCCAGGTCCGGCAGCAAGGCAACACCCGCGACATGCTGTTCCCCATCGGCACCATCCTCGCGTTCCTGAGCCGGCGCTGGCGGCTCCTGCCGGGAGACCTGGTCTTCACCGGCACCCCGGCTGGTGTAGGGCCGCTCAGGCCCGGCGACCACATCGAGATCTCGAGCCCGGCGCTCGCCACGTTCGGATGGGACTGCACGTGAGGCAGGCAGAGAGCAAGCGACTGGCGGAAGCGGTGCGTGACGCCTGCCTCAAGGCGGCGAAGGAAGGCTACGAGCAGGCGGCGGCAGCCGGCCTCTGCCATGAAGGGGCGGTGGAAACATCCCTGGATGCGGTGCGCATGCTGGATCTGAAGGCGCTGCTAGCGGGCGCGGCGGAAGACAAAAAACCCGGCTGAAAAACCGCCACCCCCGACCGAGGGACGCTACAATTTGCGCACTGTGATCCGTGGTTCTTGGGGAGCCCCGCCGAAGTGAAGAACGCCAAACCCGTCGCCGAATTCGTCCGCCACCATTACCGTCACTTCAACTCCGCTGCGCTCATCGACGCCGCCGACGGTTACATCAAGCTCATGAAGGCGGGTGGCAAGATGATGGTGACCCTGGCCGGCGCCATGAGCACCGCCGAACTCGGTCTCTCGCTCGCCGAGATGATCCGCCGCGGCAAAGTGCACATCATCACCTGCACCGGGGCCAACCTCGAAGAGGACATCTTCAACCTGGTGGCCCACGACCACTATGTGCGCGTGCCCAAGTACCGCGAACTGTCGCCCGCCGACGAGCAGAAGCTGCTGGACCGGCATCTGAACCGCGTCACCGACACCTGCATCCCCGAAGGCGAGGCCATCCGCCGCATCGAGAAGGCGATCCTCGCCGAGTGGCAGGCCGCCGACAAGAAGGGCGAGCGCCACTTCCCCCACGAATTCATGTACCGCATGATCCGCTCCGGCGTGCTCAAACCGCACTACCAGATCGATCCCCAGGACTCCTGGATGGTGGCGGCTTGCGAGAAGGACATCCCCATCATCGTCCCCGGCTGGGAGGATGCGACGCTTGGCAACATCTTCGCCGCCCATTGCATGAAGGGCGACATCAAGAACGTGCACACCGTGCGCACTGGCATCGAGTACATGATGTATCTCGCGGACTGGTACCGGAAGAACTCCGGCGGCGCGGGAGTGGGCTTCTTCCAGATCGGCGGCGGCATCGCCGGCGACTTCCCCATCTGCGTGGTGCCCATGCTGGAGCAGGACCTGGAGCAGACCACGCCGCTGTGGGCCTACTTCTGCCAGATCAGTGACAGCACCACGAGCTACGGCTCCTACTCGGGTGCCGTGCCCAATGAGAAGATCACCTGGGGCAAGCTCGCGGCAGACACACCGAAGTTCATCGTCGAGTCGGATGCCACCATCGTCGCTCCTTTAATTTTCGCCTGCGTACTGGAAGGCTGACCCAAGACCTCGCGCCTTCTGCACCGTCATCCGACATGCAAGCTATCCCAAAGAACGCAGCGCTGATCCTCATCGACATCCAGCAGGGGTTCAACCGGCCGGACTACTGGGGACCGCGCAACAACCCCGAAGCCGAAGCGAATGCGGCGCGGCTGCTCGCCGCCTGGCGCGCCACCGGCCGGCCGCTGTTCCACGTGCAGCACCGCTCGCGCAACCCGCGTTCGCCGCTCGCACCCGGCCAGCCGGGTTGCGAACACAAGGCCGAGGTTCGCCCGCTCGCCGGAGAACCCGTCATCGGCAAGGACGTGAACAGCGCGTTCATCGGTACCGACCTCGACGCGCGCCTGCGCGCCCAGTCCATCGACACCCTGGTGATCGCGGGGCTCACCACGCCCCATTGCGTCTCCACCACCGCGCGCATGGCGGGCAACCTGGGGTTCCGCACCCTGGTGGCCGCGGATGCCTGCGCCGCGTTCGCCCAGACGGGCTATGATGGCCGCGAATTCAGCGCGGAGATCGTGCACCAGGCGGCGCTTGCCAGTCTGCATGGGGAGTTCGCACAAGTGGCTGAGATCGCCGCCATCCTGGTGAGGCTGGAGGAGTAGACCATGCGCGGCATGACCAAGGTCTTGGCAATCCTGTCATTACTTGCACCGCTCACCGCGGCAGCGGACGGCCTGCCGTCATCCCCTTACGTCCAGGTGAACGGTCACGGCGAGCTGCATGTGGCGCCGGACATGGCCTACGTCAGCCTGACCCTCGAGAAGACCGATAAGGACGCCAAGGTCGCGCGCGACGACGTGGAAGGCCGGGCCGCCAAGGTCATCGCGCTTGCGCGTAAGCTCGGGATCGCCGATGCGGACATCGACGCCCCCTCGGTCACCGTCATCCCGGAATACCAATGGGTGAACGAATCTTCGGGTAACGCCGGCACCCGCAAGCTCATGGGTCAGCATGTGACCCGCGGCATCATGCTCACCCTGCGTGACTTGGATCGTTATGGTGAGCTCGTGGACGGCCTGTTCGCCGTCGGGGTCACGGATCTCGGCAACGTCACACTCGACCGCAGCGACCGCCGCGCCCTGGAGCAGAAGGCCCGTGCCCTGGCCGTGGACGATGCCCATGACAAGGCCGCTGGCCTCGCCAAGAGCGCCGGTGTTACGCTTGGCGCCGTATACAGCATCGAGGAGCAGGGCGGCTCGATTGAGCCCCGGGCGATGATGGCGGCTGCGGCCCGTTCCTCGGGCCCGACGCCCGAGTACCTCAACGGCAAGATCGATATCAGCGCGGATGTGCAGGTGTACTACCTGATAGGCAAGTAGGCGCATCGCCGACCCTCAAGCTTTTCCCAACGGAGGAACGTCATGAAGAGAATTTTCGTCATCGCCGCGGTCCTGGCCGCGATCCTCTCCGGCTGTGGCGGCGGCACCGCCCCGGACAACGGCGCCACCATCCTTGCCGTCGGCGCCCAGAGCGCGGTGAAGGAACAGGCCGCCCGCGAAGTCCACGACCAGGCCGCGTTCAAGGAATTGTGGGACAAGACCTTCGCGGACGATTCCCACCCCCCCAAGATGCCGGACGTGGACTTCACCAAGCAGGTGGTGGTCGCGTACTTCCTGGGTGAGATGAAGCATGGCGGATTCACCCTCCGCGTGGACCGCGCCGAGCCTGCTAAAGACACACCGGGCACGTACGATGTGGACTTCCTGGTCATCTCGCCGGGCTCGAATTGCACGCGCATGACGAACGACATCACGCACGCGTACCTTTTCGCCATGGTGCCGGCAGCGGGACAGACCATCTCGTTCGACGTCAAGAACCGCGACAACCCGCCCTGCGGTTGAGCGTGAGGAGGCTTTGAACCCCAAGGCGGGCCGCCCAGTGCGGCCCGCTTTATTTATGTAAAGGACTCGGCCCGGCCGGGTGTGCTAGGCTGAACGCATGCAGAAAAAGAAGACGGCTTCCAGAAAGAAGGCGGTGCCGAAGAAGGGCCTCGTCAAGAGGCTCGCGATCAAACTCGGCGCCGCGAAAAAGCCTGCACGCAAGAAACTCGCGGTGAAGAGGATCCCCGCACCGCTTGCGGCGCCGCAATTCGCTGCGCCCGCGGCCGTGAAGCACGGCCCGCTGCATCTGCCGTCGCGTCCCGAGCCGGCGTATTCCATCATGCATCGCCGGGATTGGGCTCACCAACCGCCTCCCCATAAGATTCCGATTCCGAAACGCTGAATTTTCCCTGAAGGTTTCAAGTCCGAATCCGGCTAGTTTTTGGGCCGCCTGGGCGTATCATGGCGCCCATGGAGACCGCCGAGCTCTACCGCGATTTCGAAGCCTGCAACCGGGCCCGCCTGGCCCGGGACCCGCGCTTCGACGGCCGTTTCTTCATCGGCGTGAAGACCACCGGCATTTATTGCCGCCCCATCTGTCCCGCGCCCAGGTGTAAACGCTGGAACGTGAAGTATTACCCAAGCGCCGCGGCGGCGGCGGAGGCGGGCTATCGCCCGTGCCTGCGCTGCCGGCCGGAGGCGGCGCCGGGCACGCCCGCGTGGCTCGGCACGTCCGCCACTGTGCGCCGCGGCTTGAGGCTCATCCAGGAGGGTGCGCTGGACAATGGGAGCGTGGAGCAGCTCGCAGAGCGGCTCGGCATCGGCCCGCGGCACCTGCACCGGCTGTTCATCCGGCACCTGGGCGCGTCGCCGCTCGCGGTGGCCCAGACCCGGCGGCTGCATTTCGCGAAGCGGCTCATCGACGACACGCGCCTCGCCATGACGGACATCGCGCTCGCGAGCGGTTTCGGGAGCTTGAGGCGGTTCAACGACGCGTTCCACAAGACTTACGGCCGCGCGCCGCGGGAACTGCGCCGCGAACGCTCGGCGGACGCGGCCAAGGCGGACGCGCTCACGCTCAAGTTCGCGTACCGGCCGCCGTACGATTGGGCCGCGATCCGGGATTTCCTGGCCACCCGCGCAATGCCCGGTGTGGAGCGGGTGGACGGCGACGTGTATGCGCGTGCCGTCAGCGTCAACGGCGTCCACGGCTGGATCGAGGTCCGCCCGGTGCCCAAGGAGGACGCGTTGGAGCTTTCGGTGCACGAGCTCGGGCCCGCGGCGCTGTTCGGCATCGTGTACCGGGTGCGGCAGATGTTCGACCTGGCCGCGGACCCGGCGGACGTGCGCCAGGTGCTGAAGAAGGACACGCTGCTCGCGCCGCTCTTGCGCCGCCGGCCGGGCTTGAGGGTGCCGGGCGCCTGGGATCCGTTTGAACTGGCGGTGAGAGCCGTACTGGGTCAGCAGGTGAGCGTCGCCGCGGCGCGCACGTTCGCCGCGCGCATCGTGGCCCACTACGGGACACCGCTCGCGGGGCTTGGGCCGGCCGCTCCCGGCGAGCTGACACACCTGTTCCCCGCGCCGGAAGTGCTGGCCAAAGCGGATCTAGCACGTATCGGCCTCACGACTGCCCGGGCCAAGGCCCTGAACGCGTTGGCGGCGGCGGTGGTGAAGCGCGAAGTCTGTTTCAGCGAGGCCGTGCCAGGGGACGAATTGCGCACCGCCCTGACGCGCATCCCGGGCATCGGCAACTGGACCGCGGAGTACGTGGCCATGCGCGCGCTCTCGGACCCGGACGCGTTCCCGGCGGAAGACCTGGTGCTACGCCGCGTGGCGTCCCCGCGCAAGCCCTTGACCGCGAAGGCGCTGCTCGAACGTGCCGAACACTGGCGCCCGTGGCGCGCCTACGCCGTACTGCATCTCTGGCGCGCCGCTTCTGACGAGAACTGAACATGTATTCGGAGGAGAAGCTCATGGATATGAAACGCACGCTGTATCACCACACGATAGACAGCCCAGTAGGCTCACTGCTGCTCATGGGCGACCGGGATGCGTTGTATGGCGTGCACTTCCAGTCCGGTCCGCGGCCCACGAAACCGCCCAAGGACTGGGAGGAAGACGCGCGCCCGTTCAAGGAAGCGGTGCGGCAGCTGAAGGCGTATTTCGCCGGCACCCTCAGAAGCTTTGATTTGCCGCTCGCACCACAGGGCACTGAATTCCAGCTCAAGGTGTGGGAGGCGTTGCAGAGCATCCCTTACGGCGAGACCTGGTCCTACGGTGAACTGGCGCGGCGTATCCGCCGGCCAGCGGCGTCCCGCGCCGTGGGCGCGGCCAACGGCCAGAACCCGATCCCCGTCATCGTGCCCTGCCACCGGGTCATCGGCGCCGACGGCTCCTTGACGGGCTTCGGCGGCGGACTGCCCATCAAGCAGAAACTCCTGGCGCTGGAAGGGGCGCTGCCGCAAGCTCGGCTCTTCTAGCTGCAACTTTTCGGCCCGCTGGCGCATCTATCTCTATGAGCACGCAGGAGCGTGCGGAGGAGTGGGCCATGCGCAACCGGCGCAGCGACGGGCTAGTCATCGTGTTCTTCGGCTTACTGATCCTGACCGCCGCGGTCCACGCGCTGCCGTCACCGCCCGCCACCGCTCCCTGGAGTCCCGCTGCCGTCCAGGATCCGCCGGCCCCGAACCGCTGAAGCCTTCTCAGCGGCGGTTGCCATCGGCGGTGTAAAGACCCTGCATCAGGCCGAGCATCTCCTTCACGCCGCTGTCGGTGCTCTTGCCGAACTCCCGCATCACCCTCGCCCGGTCATGAGCGGGGCGGTTCTGGCTCAGCTTGAATTTGCCTTCCAGCCGCTCGATGGGGATTTCGAAACCGAGGATGTGCGGCGTGAGCCGTTCCGCATGGGCCTGCGCCTCCCGCACGCTCCACGGCTTTTCGATATAGGCTTCGTGTTCGTCCGTGAGCGTGCCGATCAGCTTCAACAGCGCCGTCGGGTCTTCCGTGGTCTTCGGCGTCCCGTGGGCATGGACCGCCACGTAATTCCAGGTGGGCACGTTCTTCGCGGGGTCCTGGTACCAGCGTGGCGAGACGTAGGCGTCCGGCCCCCGGAATACCACCGTCGAGGGCGCGCCGGCCTTGAGCGCTTCGCAGTGGGGGTTGGCGCGGGCAAGGTGTGCTTGCAGCACGCCATGGGCGCCGCGTGCTGCGTCCAGGTGGAAGGGCAGGTGGGTCATATGCAGTTGGCCCGCGTGCGGGGTCACCAGCAGCGCGAACGGATGTTTGCGCATCATCGCGTGCAGTGCGGCGAGGTCCCGGGTGTCGAAATCGCTCGGGGTGTACATGTGCGAAGGCTCCGCTGTCGAACTTTTACATAAGCGGCGCCACGGGCGCGGCACCTCAGGTATTATCCCACGCCACTTGGGGCGGGATGGACGACGATGAAAGGCGCATTCCTAGATCTGGACACCGTGAGCCACGCGGGCGACATCAAGCTCCGACCCCTGGAGAAGGTGCTGTCGGTGCTGCGCGTGTTCGGCTCCACCTCGCCCGACAAGATCCTGGAGCACGCGGCCGAGGCCGAGGTGCTCATCTCCAACAAGGTGCGCATCTCGGCAGACGTCTTAAAGCAGCTACCGGCCCTCAAGCTCGTGTGCGTGGCCGCCACAGGCGTGAACCACGTGGACTTGGCAGCGGCCTGGGACCGGAAGATCGGTGTGTGCAACGTGCCCGCCTATTCGAGCCACTCTGTGGCGCAGCACGTGTTCGCGTTGCTGCTCGCCCTCAACCAGCATCTCAAGGGCTACGAGGCGCTGTTGCAACAGGGCGCCTGGAAGCGCGCGCCGCAGTTCACGATGCTGGACTTTCCCATCCGCGAGCTCCGGGACAAGACCTTCGGCATCGTCGGCCTAGGCGACATCGGGCGCAGCGTGGCGAGGATCGCGGCGGCATTCGGCATGAAGGTGCTGGTGGCGAAGCGCAACAAGGAGGACACGCGTCCAGACCGGGTGGCTCTGCACGAGTTCCTGCCGCAGGTGGACGTGTTGAGCCTCCACGTGCCGCTGCTGCCCGAGACCCGCGGCCTCATTGGACCCAACGAACTCACGCTGCTGAAGCCCGAGGCCTTCCTCATCAACACCGCCCGCGGCGGGCTGGTGGACGAGATGGCGCTTGCAGCCATGCTGCGCGCCGGCCGCCTCGCCGGGGCGGGCATCGACGTGCTCTCGGAGGAGCCGCCGGCGCACGGCAACCCGCTCCTGGACCCGACGATCCCGAACCTCATCGTCACGCCCCACGTGGCCTGGGCATCCCATGAGTCACGCCAGCGAGTGATCCACGAGATGGCGCTCAACATTTCCGCATTCCAAGTGGGCGAGACGCGCAACCGCGTGGCGTGAAGGCGTAGCCGGTATACTCAGGCCTGACATCGTACGGGGTAAGTCATGTCTGAGACGCCTATCCTGCTGCCTTGCGCCGGGCTCGCCGGCCTCACGGCCGCGGTCTGGGTGCGCCTGTATTGGGAGCGTATCGGAGAGATGCGCGCGAAACGCATCGCACCCCAGGCCTTGAGCACGTCGGCCCAGGCGCGCGACCGGCTGCAGCTCACTTGTGCGGCGGATAACTTCCGCAACCTCTTCGAGATGCCGGTGCTGTTCTATGCACTGTGCCTCGGTCTCGCAGTTGCGGGCCTCGCCACGCCGCTGTTCGTGGCCATGGCGTGGACCTACGTGGTCCTGCGCGCGCTGCATAGCTTCATCCACACGACTTACAACCGCGTGATGCACCGGTTCACGGTTTATGCGGCGAGCAGCGTGCTGCTGTTCGCCATGTGGGGCCTGTTCGCCGCCAGACTGCTGGCGGCGGGGTAAGGCGACGTGGACGAGGACGTCTGTCCCCATTGTGGCGGCGAACTCCGTTTCGAGGACAAGAACACATTCACGGGCCGCGACATGCGCGAATACCGCTGCGTGAAATGTGGCAAGTCCGTGATCGAGGATCGGGGCGTGGCCCTGTGGCAGGTGCTACACGACGCTAACGAGGAGGCCGCGCGGCAACGCGCCGAGGCGGCGGCCAAGAAGCGCTGGTGGAAGTTCTGGCAGAAGTGACTCCGGAGGACCCAGGTGTACGAATCCCGCCGCCACCGTCCGCTGCCCTTCCACCGTTTCCTGTGGCGCATGCTGCTGCACGCGCTCGCCGCCCAGGTGCTGGTGCTGTTCTCCCTCCTCATCGGCATGTGGGGTTATGCGCACTTCGAGGCCATGGGCTGGCGCGATGCGTTCGTCAATTCCGCCATGCTGCTGGCCGGCATGGGTCCCATGAAGACCGAGGGCCTGAGCGACGCCGGCAAGCTGTTCGCGGGTCTCTATGCCCTGTACGCCGGTCTGGTGCTGATCATCGTCATCGGCATCATGATGGCGCCCATCATCCACCGTGTGCTGCACGTGTTCCATTGGGAGGACCGCGGGGACTGAAGTCCGCGTCCATCCCGCCGATACCATCGCCAACCAGAGGAGATGCCGATGACTTCCGAATACCAGATGCTTGTGTGGAGCGTGATCCTGGGGCTGGTGCAGCTCGTGATCGCCGTAGTTGCCGCCATCAAAGTGCGGGGGCTCGCCTGGGCGTTCAGCCCACGCGACAAGGTCATGCCGCCGCTGGAGGGGATGGCTGGGCGCATTGATCGCGCGTTCTCCAATTTCCTGGAGACCTTTCCGCTGTTTGCCGCACTGGTGCTCACCGCCGGCGCCTTGGGCGTGCACGGACCCATGACGCAGTGGGGAACGATGCTGTATTTCTGGGCACGGGTCGTCTACGTGCCGATCTACGTGCTGGGCCTGCCGGTGGTGCGCACCGGCGTCTGGACGGTTTCGGCGGTGGGCATGGTCATGCTGGTGCTCGCCCTGCTCTGACGCGACATGTTCCCCGGCGGGTCCTTAATCGAGCCCGTCGGGATATGTACTATAATCTTAGTATTCTTCCGGCGCGTGCCGGACCGGTGAGTCATCTCAAACGGAGACAAGAGTCATGAACAAGCTGATCGGATTGGCGGCGGCCCTGGCGCTAGTTGCCTGTGCGGGCCCGGAGAGCGCGTTCAAGGAAGACCCTCAGCACTACGCCCTGTTCGTGGCGGTCTCAAACGTCTATGTCGACGCCCCCCTCACGGTGAAGAATGCCGATACCGGGGAGCTCATCGAGATCAAAACCCGTCACTTCGGCCGGGACGACCGGGGCTACCTGGTGGCGTCGTTGCCGCCTGGGCGCTACACCCTCGAGCGCTACAGCCTGGACGGCATCCACGTGAATTCCCTCGAGACGGCCAACGGATATTTCAACGTGGCGAGCGACTGCTTCAACTACGGAGGGGCCTACGATTTCGAGGTCGGCAGCGATGGCCAGCCGTCCTACACCAACACTACGACCCTGAAGGACATCGAGCAGCTGCCGGACAACATCCGCAAGCTCGCGCGGGACCGGGACATCTGTTCCGCCGCCATGGGCAAGGACAGCGATCGTCTCAAGGCCGCCGACGTGCAGGGCCAGCTCGCACTCGACTGAGTCCGCGCTGCCGCGGCGTCTCTGCGTGATCTACCGGTTGCTTGCAGACGGCGTGGTGCTGCTGCACTTCGCGTTCCTGCTGTTCGTGGTGCTGGGCGGTCTGCTTGTGCTGCGCTGGTGGAAGACCGCTTGGTTCCACTTGCCGGCAGTGGCCTGGGGCGCCTGGGTGGAACTCCACCTCCGCTACTGCCCGCTCACGCCGCTGGAGAACACGCTCCGGGCGAAGGCCGGGCTGGACACCTACGGCGGCGGTTTCATCGACCACTACCTCATCCCCGTCATCTACCCGCCGGGCCTCACCACGGACCTGCAGACGATGCTCGGTCTGCTGCTGGTGGCGTTCTACGCCGTCATCTATGCTTTGGCCTGGCGCAGGCATCGCGCGAGCATCCGGGGATAGCCGTGATGATCAAAGTGAACGCCACGCGGACGTGGCGGGTGGCTGCGCTCACGACCGTCGCCATGACGGCATTCGCGGCCAATTCGCTGCTCTGCCGCTTGGCGCTGCGGGCGGGGCACATCGATCCCGCGAGCTTCACCAGCCTGCGCCTCGTCTCCGGCGCAGCGGCCCTGTGGCTGCTGCTGCGGCTCAAGGGCGGCGGGCAGAGCCGTGCGGGCGATTGGCGGTCCGCCGCGGCGCTCGTCGTCTACGCCGCGGCATTCTCCTTCGCCTACGTGAGCCTGGGCGTCGGGGTCGGTGCGCTGCTCCTGTTCGGCGCAGTGCAGGCCACCATGCTCGCGGCCGGTTACCGGGGCGGCGAGCGCGCAGGCCCTATGCAGAGCCTCGGGCTCGCGCTCTCGGTGGCGGGGCTCGTGTTCCTGGTCATGCCGGGGCTCGCGGCGCCCGCGCCCCTGGGCGCGGCGCTGATGCTCGTCGCGGGCGTGGCCTGGGGCATGTATTCCCTGCGCGGCCGGGGCATCGGCGACGCGTCCCGTGCCACCGCCGGCAATTTCCTGCGGGCGGCACCCTTGGCCCTCGTCTTCAACCTGCCGTTCCTGCCGCGGCTGCACGTGGAGACCTTGGGCGTCATCTACGCGCTCGCGTCCGGCGCGCTCGCCTCGGGCCTGGGTTACGTGGTCTGGTACGCGGCCTTGAAGGGGCTCACCGCCACCCGCGCCGCCATCGTGCAGTTGAGCGTGCCGGTGATCGCGGCCTTCGGCGGGGTGCTGCTACTGGACGAGACGGTCACGCCGCGCCTCCTGGTCTCGTCTTGCGCGATACTCGGCGGCGTGACGCTGGCGGTCTTGGGGAAACAGCGCCGGGTGCTGTAGGAGGTGATGCCCATGAATTGGCAGAAAATCCGTCGATGGACGGCTATGCTCTCGCTCCTGGCCTTGAGCGTGTCGGGCTTCTGGGGTGTGGACCGGGAATGGGTTTACGCCGGGAGCCTGGGTGCGAAGTTCTCCACCTTCATGCAGACAGCGTTCGCCGTGCTGGGCGTCCTGGCCGCGGCATCGTTGTGGTACGGGCATCGCTGGACGCGGACGCTGCTCTACCTCTGGGCCCTCACCCTCATCCTCACCGGCGCCACGGCGCCCGTCATCTGGGGCGACCTGGGCTGGGGTGCGGGCTTGCTCGCCGCAGCGATTTCGGCGGTGATCGCCGGGACGGTAGTTTGGATCGCGCCTCTGCCGTCGCCGGGCGCGGCGTTCAGCCGCTGGCGCTGGCTGGTGGCGGGCGCGTATGCCGCAGCCGCCGTCGCGGTATTGGCGGTGACGGCGCAATACGCTCCACTGGCGGTGCAGGGCCGGCAGATGGAGGAATTCTGCCGGGGGTTGCCGGTTGGCATCACGGAGCGCGAGTTGCAGGCCCTGGCGGAGAAGGAAGGCTATATCGCGAACCCGGGCAGCGACGCCAAGGGTGGCTTTTTGCGCATCCAGGACGACGCGTCCCGGGGACATTACTTTTGCGAGGCGCGTTTCAAGCCGGATGGCCGTATAGACCGTATCAATTTCACTGCGCGCGCCGGCGATTAGCCATGCATATATTCAAAACACTGTTTGGTCCAGTCGATCTTCTGGTTTGCCGCTGACGCCGGCGCCTTCTGCAGATCCATGAGTTCCCGGTAATAGACGCTCTTCGTGAGCCGCTCCCGGTAATCGCTTAGGTATTGCTTGTGATCCGCCTCACTTCCGCCCCAGACCATGTCCAGGAAAGTCCAGGCGGAGGCGGAGTTACCGGTGTAGATGAGGTCCGTTGCGTAGTACCACATGCCCATGGGCTGATCCTGTTTCCAGTCGTGGCTCTTCTTGAAGAGACGGGCACAATGGGCGATCTCGTCCGCGGCCGGCGCGTTGGCCTTCATATGCGCCTGGTCGAGCTTGAAACTCCCGCCCTGGAAGCTCAAGAGCACCCGTCCCGCGGGCGAGCCGGCGAAGTCGGAGGGGAAATAGGCGAAGGCGCTGTAGTCCGCGCTGTCCAACACCAGCCCCTTCACGCCCTCGCGTCGCACGAAGGAGGACTCGTCTGCATCCCGGAGCGGGATGCTCTGGATCCTTTTGAAGGTGTCGCCCAGCTGGAAGAGGTGGAAGGTATAACAGCAGTGCGCGCCGCCGGACCATTCGGAGATGAGCAGGCCAGGCTGGCTTTCTCCGGTGAAATCCATCCCCACCACGGGCTTCACGCTATCCGGCGGCTGGTCCTGCTCCAGGGAATAACCGATGGCGAAGCTGTAACCCGTCTGGGTATAGACGCGTTTTCCGCCCTTGAGTATCTCGAGACCGGAGACGGGCGTTTCCGGTTCCGCATCGCAGTCGTCCTGATTGCCGTAGAGACGGATCTCGTAGTCGTGGAAGTTCACGGTCTTCGCCGGAGCCTGGGTGAACACCGCGTTGCCCGTGGGGCATTTCGAGAACGCAGCAGGCGAAACCGCCAATCCACCGATGGCGACCGCCAGCACTATGACGCGATGCAGGACGCCCATCAGGTTTCCCTCAAGGTTTCGACGGGTGGAGCTTTTAACACTCTACGCGTCGCCATGAGACCGCTGAAAGCCACGATGGCTGTGCCGGCCACGAGTCCCAAGAGCCAGATGCGCCAGTCGAGTTCATAGCTCAAGGAGAACACGCGCACTGCTAGCACCCAGGCGACTAGCGTCGCCGCCAGCGCCCCCAGCAGTCCCGAGGTGAAGCCGAGGGTAGCGTATTCCGCCGCCGCCGCCGCGCGCACCCGCCGGCGCGACGCGCCTAAGGCTCTCAGCACCGCCGCCTCGAAGCGCCGCTCGTCCCGGGTCGCCTGCACGGCGGCCAGCAGCACCACCACGCCCGCGCCGAGGGTGAACAGGAACACGTATTCCACCGCCAGGGAGGCCTCGTCCATCAGCTGGCGCACCTGCTGCATGATGGCGTCCACGTCGAAGAGAGTGAGCGCCGGCATCGTATGGATGAGGTCCGCCAGCATGCCGGTCTTGCCCGGCGGCAGGTACAGGCTGGTGATCCAAGTGGAATCAAAGCGCTCGAGCGCGCCGGGCGACAGTTCGATGAAGAAGTTGGGCTGGAAGGAATCCCAGCGCACCTTACGCAGGCTCGCCACGGTCACGGTGAGCGGGATCCCGGCGATATCGAACGTCAGGGTGTCTCCCGGCTTGGCCCCGATGTTCTCGGCGAAGCCGTCCTCCAGGGAGGCCAGTGGCTGCTTCGCCTGCTCTGCATTCCACCACTGGCCTGCGGTGAGGGTGTTGGCGGCCGGCAAGGTGGCGGACCAGCTCAAGTTCTGTTCCCGGTCTGCCATGCGGCGCGAGTTCTCGCCCTGCAAGTGCAGCTTCGCCACCGGCTGGCCGTTGACGGCCGTGAGCCGTGCCCGCACCAGGGGATGCAGCACCGGCGCCGGTAGGCCGCGGTCCGTGAAGAACTTCACCAGCGGCGCGCGCTCGTCCGGCTGGATATTGATGATGAACTGGTTGGGGGCGTCGTCCGGCAGGCTGGTGCGCCAGCTCTGCAGGAGATCGGCGCGCACCACGGCCAGCAGCAAGAGCACCATGAGGCCGATGCCGAAAGCCACCATCTGGATGACCGCGTCGCGCTTGTGGCGGTTGAGGTTGGCGAGCCCGTAGCGCCAGCCGGCACCTACGCCGCTCCGCAGGCGTTTCAGCAGCAACAGCAAGCCGAGGGCGCCCGCGCCCAGGAGCAGCACCGTGAGCCCGAGGCCCGCCAGCACGTAGAGCGAGAGCGTCAGGGTCTTCACCTGCCAGAGCGTGAGCCCGAAGGAGGCGGCGAGCGCCGCGCCATAGACCACGAAGCCCCGCACCGGCGGCGGCGCAAGGTCGCGGCGCAGCACCCGCGCGGGAGGCGTATCACCTAGGCGCATGAGCGGGGGCAGGGCGAACCCCAGGAGCAGCACCAGGCCCATGCCCAGCGCCGAGAACGCGGGACCGAGGGGCGGTGCCGGCAGGTTCGAGGGCAGGAGGTCTTTCACCACCAGCACCAGGCCGAACTGAGCCAGGTAGCCCAGCACCACGCCGGCCAAGCCGGCTGCGAGCCCGAGCCACAGGAGTTCCAGGAGCAGCATCGCCTGCACGCGGCGACGCGTGAGGCCAAGACATTTCAGCACCGCGGCGGCGTCGGTGTAGCGCGCCGCGTAGCGTCGCGCCGAGAGCACCACCGCCACGGCGGAGATGAGCGCGCTCACCAGCGCCGCCAGTGCCAGGAAGCGCTGCGCGCGGTCGATGTCATTCACGAGTTCCGGCCGCCCGTCGTGGGCGTCCTGCACGCGCACGCCTGGGGGCAGTTTGTCGCGCCAGCGCTGTTCCAGATCCGAGACCGCGTCCGGTGCGCCCGCTGCCAAGAGCGCGTATTCCACCCTTGAGTTGGCGTTCACGAGCCCGGTGGCGGGCACGTCCGCGAGGTTCAACACCAGTTTCGGGGCGATGGCGGAGAAGCCGAAGCCGCCGTCCGGCAGGTAGGCGATGGAGGCGGCGATGTGCGCGTGCAACGTGCCTATCGTGACGGTGTCACCCACCTTGAGGTGCAGGATGCCGAGCACCCGCGGTTCCAGCCAAGCGGTGCCGGGCGCGGGGATGCCCGCAGCGTAGTGTGGCGCGCCGAACGCGGTATCGGCGAGGCGCACGCGGCCGCGGAAGGGGTAACCCTCACTCACGGAGTGCACGTCCACGAGCTGTGTGGCGTCGCCCGCCACCAGCACCGTGGGGAAATCCATGGTCTGCGCGGTCTCGAGCCCGGCGGCACGGGCCTCGGCGGCGTAGTGCGGCGCGAGGGGCTCGCCGGACTGCAACACCAGGTCCGCTGCCAGGCTCTCGCCCGCCTGTTCGATCACCGCGGTTCGCACCCGCGCCGTGAAGAAGCCCACCGCCGAGACGGCGGCCAGCGCCAGCGTCAAGGCCGCGGCCATGACCGTGTACTCACCGCTCTTCCAGCCGCGGCGGAACTGGCGTACTGAGAGCCGGAGCAGCGTCATTTCGCCGGCTCCAGCCGGCCCGCGTGCAGTGGCAGGATGCGGTCGCAGCGCTTCGCGAGGTCGGTGTCGTGGGTCACCAGCACCAGGGTGGTGTGGCGCTCGGCGTTGAGCTTGAACAGTAGGTCGACGATCACCTGGCCGGTGGCCGCGTCCAGGTTGCCGGTGGGCTCGTCCGCGAACAACAAAGCGGGGCGCGTCGCATAAGCGCGGGCGATGGCGACCCGCTGCTGCTCGCCGCCGGAGAGCTTCTGCGGATAGTACTGGGCGCGTTTCGCGAGGCCCACCGCCTCCAGCACCTCGAACGCGGCGCGCTCGGCGTCGTCGTCGTCGCCGAGTTCCAGCGGCAGCATCACGTTCTCCAGGGCGGTGAGCCCCGGGAGCAGATGGAAGGACTGGAACACGAAGCCGATCTCGCGGGCGCGGCGCAGGGCGCGCGCGTCCTCGTCGAGGGCGCTGAACTCCTCGCCGTCCAGCCACACCGCGCCGCGGCTCGGCACGTCGAGTCCCGCGAGCAGGCCGAGCAGGGTGGACTTGCCCGAGCCCGAGGGGCCGACGATGGCCACGGATTCGCCGCGGCGGATGGCGAGCGACACATCGTCGAGGATGGTCAGGACGCCGTCCGGGCTGTTAACCTGCTTGCTCAAGTGCTCCGCACGGAGCAGCGCATCGCCGGGAGAGACCTTGGGCATGATGAGACGCATCCTTCTGTTTGCGTTGTTGTTGGCGTTTCCGGCGTTGGCTGCCGCGGCGCCCACCCGCACCGTGCTGGTGATGGGCGACAGTCTCAGTGCCGCCTACGGGCTCGAAGTCTCGCAGGGCTGGGTGACCCTGTTGCAGGCGCGGCTCAAGGCGCAGGGCCATAACTATACCGTGGTCAACGGCAGCGTCAGCGGCGAGACCGCCGAGGGCGGCCTGACCCGGTTGCCCCAGGAACTGCAGAACGCGAGGCCCGCCGTCGTGATCCTGGAACTCGGCGCCAACGACGGTCTGCGGGGCCTGCCCTTGAACACCCTGGAGGATAACCTGGGGCGGATGATCGTACTTTCAAGCAAGGCAGGGGCGAAAGTCCTGCTGGTGGGCATCCTGCTCCCGCCGAACTACGGTCCGGACTACACCCGGGGCTTCACCCGGATCTACGTATCCCTGGCGAAGCGATATAAGCTGCCGCTGGTGCCGTTCCTGCTGGCAGGCGTGGCCGAGCACCGGGAACTCATGCAGGCGGACGGGCTGCATCCCATCGCGGCAGCCGAGCCCAAGGTGCTGGACAACGTCTGGTCTCGACTCCTGCCGCTGTTGGACAAATGAGCGGCCCACTACCCAAGTCGCCGGTCCACGGCGGCATGGCTTTCATAAGGCTCGCGGGCAGTCCGTCGCTGTATGCGGCCTTGGGCTCCCTGCGCTACCGGGCCCCGGCCTGATGCGACGCGCCCTCGCTCTCGGCGTCTACGCCGCCGGCATCCTGTTCTGCCTCACCCCCTGGTCCTCGCCGGGACTCGCGTTGGCGTTCGGGCTCGCGTTCGCCCTCAGCCTGGACAACCCTTATCGCGAGCGTGGCGGACGCTATGTGCGTTGGCTCTTGCAGGCCTCCGTGGTGCTGCTGGGTTTCGGCGTGGACCTGCCGGCGGTGTGGCGCATCGGCAGCCACGGCGCGCTGTTCGCGGCCGTGACCATCTTCGCCACCTTCACCCTCGGGTACTGGCTGGCGCGGCTCTTCGACATCGATCGCCGCACCTCGCTCTTGATCTCCGCGGGCACCGCCATCTGCGGCGGTTCGGCCATAGCCGCCATCGGCACCGCGGTGGAGGCGGAGCCCTCGGAGATGTCCGTGGCCATGGGTACGGTGTTTCTGCTAAACGCGGTGGCGCTGTACCTGTTCCCGACCCTGGGGCATCTCTTGGGTCTGAGCCAGGGACAATTCGGCACTTGGGCCGGCATCGCCATCCATGACGTGTCCTCGGTGGCGGGCGCGGGTGCCGCCTATGGCGACGAGGCTTTGCGTACCGCGACGGTGGTGAAACTCTCCCGCGTCCTGTGGATCGTGCCGGTGACCTTCGCCGCGGCGGCGTTCTTCCCGCATCCCCAGGGGACGAAACGGCGCCTGCCGCTGCCCTGGTTCATCGCCGGGTTCCTGGCGGCGTCGGCCCTGGGCGGCAGCCTGCCGGCCGTCGCCCGCCATGCGCCCTTGCTCGCTCACCTCGCCAAGGCCGGGTTCGCCGTCACGCTCTTCTGTATCGGCGCGAGCCTGTCGCGGAGCGCACTCCGGCAGGTGGGCTACAAGCCGCTGCTCCAGGGCGTGCTTCTGTGGCTGTTCGTGAGCTCGGTGGCGTTACTCGCGGTCTTAGATTTGGGGCGGTAAAACAAACGAAGAAGCCCGTCACCGCGCAACGGTGACGGGCTTCTTCGTTTGTGCGTCAAAATACGAAGTTGACGAAGAGACCGAGGCTGCTGCCGTCGTAGCTACAGCGGTCGAGGCAGGGGCCCGAGGCCTTGTAGCGGATGTTGGTGTAGCGGAAGCCGAAGATGCGGTATTGGATCTCGAGGATGCCGCCTACCGCGTCGTGGAACGCCACGTTAGGTCCATGGTCGTTCTGGTCGAGCTTCGGGTTCGCGTGGTAGGTCAGTCCCAGTCCGAAGTGGTAGCGGCCCTGGTTGTAGAGCGCGACCAGGTCCAGCGGATAGCGGGTGAACGTGGCGTCGTAATACCCGGTGGAGAAACCGGTGTAGATCCCCGCCGTGCCTTTGAAGCTCCAGTCCGTGTCCTGCAGGTTGTGCAGTATCCCCACGTCAACGAACAGTCCCTTGCCGGCGTAGACCGTGCTGTGGCCGCCGATAATGTAGTTCTCGGTCACGAGCTTGTCGCCGCCGAACAGCACGCCTGTGTCCAGCGTCGGGTGGGTGGTGCCGGGCTTGAAGTCGCCGTCGTCCGCCTGTGCGAATAGCGGTAGTGCCAGGCAGGATGCGCCCATGACCGCCATCAGGCTTCGCAACAGGGTTCTCATGCCGGGTTGATGCATGCGTGCGCCCAATCGAGTATCTGCCGTACCCGCGGCGTGATCAGCGTCACCGCCTGGTCCCGATCCACCCAACGATATTCCATGTGTTCGTGGATGCCTGTCTCGGGATTGGCGGTGAGCGCCACGTCCTCCCGGTCGGTGCGCGCGAGGTAATAGCGGGCCACCTTGCCGCGGGCATAGGGCGGGGTCTCGCGGTAGACCTCGCCCCAGACGAAATCCAGGCTGTCGATGCCCGTCTCCTCGGCCACCTCGCGGCGAGCAGCCTCGAGCGGCGTCTCGTCCGCCTCCACCATCCCCTTGGGGAAGTCCCAATGGCGATAGGCGCGCAGCAGCAGATAGCGCGGGCCCGACGCTGTGTCGCGCACGACCACGACGCCCGCGGACAGGCGTCTCTGTGGGGTATCCATGGGGCCGAGTATACCGAGGCCCCGGCACGCTGCCGGGGCCTCGTGACATAAGGCGGGATCAGGCGGCGAGCTGCTTGCGGTACTGCTGCAGGTCGCGCACCGATTCGAGTTTCACCTTCAGGATCAGGGACAGGCTGTTCAGGATGCGGTCGATGACCCGCTGTTGCCATTTCTTGTCGAAGCGGATCTGTTCGTTCAGCCAGTGCTCTATCCAGCCCGGCTCCGGCACCCGATCCTGCACCCGGTCCTTGGGGTAGAGCTGCTTGTTCACATGCAGGTTGGTCGGATGCAGCGCATTCCCGGTGCGGATGCTCGCCATGAGCACACCCATGCGCGCGAACGCCATGCGTGCCGTGTCGCCCTGCTGCTCGATGGCGCGCTCCATGAAGCGCCGGTAGCAGCCGCCATGGCGGGCCTCGTCCTTCGAGATGAGATCGTAGATGTATTTGATCACGGGCTCGGTGTGCCACTCGGAAGCGCATTGATACCAATGGGTCAGGCGGATCTCCCCGCAAAAATGCATCATCAGCGTCTCGAGCGGCGGCGCGGGGTCGAACTCGAAGCGCACCGCATGCAGCTCCTCTTCGGTCGGCAGCAGGTCCGGCCGGAAGCGCCGCAGGTACTCCTGCAATACCAGCGAATGCTTCTGTTCCTCATAGAACCAGATGGACATGAACGCGGAGAAATCCGAGTCCTCGCGGTTGTCGCGCAGGAACATCTCGGTGGCGGGCAGCGCCGACCACTCGGTGATGGCGTTCATCTTGATGGTCTGGGCCTGCTCGTCCGAGAGCTGTGCGGGATCGAAGCGCCCCCAGGGGACGTCGGTCTCCATGTTCCAGCGGAGCTTCTCCAGCGATTTGAAGAGTTCGGGATAGAGCATGTCAGATCTCGTTGCGGGGCGTGGGCGCTGCCGGTTATACGCGGACGGGAGCGAAGGGGATGCGGCCTGGCCCCATTCTAGGGATTTCGGCGTATCAGTACTGTGACAGATAGGGGCTAGGCATAAACCCCTTTTCATACAGTTACTTACACCGAGACCATGAGGGGCGGTCCGCATGAAGATTGCCGTGATCGGGATCGGTATTCCCGGTCTCGCCGCGGTCGACGATTCGTACAATGGTGGGCATGAAGACCTTGCTCGCCCTCCGCCATGTCTCCTTCGAGGACCTCGGTTCCTTCGCGCCGCTCTTGAGCCAGGCGGGCTACGGCATCCGCTACGCGGAAGCATCCACGGCGGATTTCGCCGTCCTCGCCAAGGAGCCCTGGGATCTGGTGGTGGTGCTGGGCGGCCCCATCGGCCTGAACGACGGCGCCGATTATCCTTTCATTCCCCCGGAACTGAAGTTCGTGGAGGCGCGTCTGCAAAGCGGCGCGCCGTTGCTCGGTATTTGTCTCGGCAGCCAGTTCGTCGCCAAAGCCCTGGGCGCAAAGGTCTGCCGCGCGCAGGGTCTCGAGATTGGCTGGAAATCGTTCAAGCTCAATGAGGCAGGCCTGAGTTCGCCGCTGAAGCATCTGAAGAGTCCGGTGTTCCATTGGCACGGGGAGGTTTTCGATCTCCCAGCGGGCGCTCTGTCCCTGGCTTCCACCGACGTCACGCCGCACCAGGGCTTCGCCTGGGGCAAGGCGACGCTGGCACTGCAGTTCCACCCGGAAGTAAACGCCCGAGGCCTGGAGCAGTGGTGGGTGGCGTATGCGGGCGAGCTTCGGGAGCTCAAGCTCGAACCCGGCGAGATGCGCCGCGCCGCCGCGGCTCATGCCGCTGCCATGGAGGCGGAGGCCGCCTTGATGTTGAAGGAGTGGCTCGGTTCTCTTGCTTAAGGCCGGATCACGATCTTCGGCTCGATGCGTACGTCGCTCTTGATGCTGTTGGCGATGAAGCAGTGCTCGTGGCCGGTCTCCACGGCTTTCAGCACTGCCGATTCGTCCGCCGCGCCTTTCACCACGATGTGGGGCCTCAAGACGATCCGCGTGATGCGCACGGGCTTGTCGTCCTCGGGCATGAAGCCCTCCGCCTGGTCCTCGTATTCCACCACGTCGATACGTTTACGGGCTGCCACCGCGAGGAAGGACAAGAACTGGCAAGAGGAAGCGGCCATCACCAGTAGCTGCTCCGGGTTGAGGAGAGCAGGGTCGCCGCGGAAGGCCGGGTCGGAACTGAGCGTGAGAGCCGCCTTAGCCGGCGGTGCAGCCATGTCGTGGGCACGGCTGTAGACCTCGTAACCCTGGGCGGTGCTGCCGTTCCAGCGGCAGGTGACGGTGTAGTGATGTTCCTTGTGTTCAGCCACGATGTGGATCTCCTTAATAAAATCAGACCTCAAAAGCGTAGCGAGCGTAGGCGCATCGCATGCGATGCGCGGGCGGGCAGGATAGCCCGCCCCGCATTTCGCGGAGCAGGAAAGCGAAGCGAAATGGGGCGAGATGACGTCATGCCGAGCGCAGTGGCTTTTGAGTTCATCGACCGGTCGTGCGGCGTATCAGCGGGAAATAGAGGAAGTAAGGCAGCGCGCGCAGGAACTTCAGGATCAGCACGAAGCGCGTGGGAAAGGCGATCTCGAACTTGCCATTCTCGATGCCGCGCTCCAGCGCCGCGGCCGCCTCGTCCACGTCCATGAGGAAGGGCATGGGAAATTTATTACCTTCCGTGAGCGGCGTGTCCACGAAGCCGGGGTTGCACACGGAGATCTTCAAACCCGCGCGTTCGAACAGGGGCTTGCAGGACTCTGCCAGGTTGATGAGCGCGGCCTTGGTGGGGCCGTAGGCGGAGGCCAGTGGCAGCCCGCGGTAACCCGCGACGCTCGCCACCAGCACCATGTGGCCCGACTTGCGCGTGCGCATGGGCGGCAGCAGCGCGTCCATGGCGTTCACCACGCCCATGTAGTTCACCCGCATGTGGGCATCGAAGATGCCCGCCTGGAAGTTGTCGAGCTTGACAGCCTGGTACATGCCGGCGTTGAGCACCGCGAGCGCGATGGGCCCGTGGGCGGCCTCGATGCCTGCCACGGCCCGGCGCACGGCCTCGAGCTCGGTGACATCCAGGGGCCAGGCGTGGATGCGGCCCGGGACCTGGGCCGCGGTCTCGGTCAGGGGCTCCGCGCGCCGCCCGGACACCACCACGGTCCAGCCGTGGGCCGCGAGTCTCTGCGCCAGCGCCCGGCCGATGCCTGTGCCGCCGCCGGTGATCCAGGCGAGCCGTTCCCCTCGAGTCTTCATGGTACCCATTGTAAGCCACGGCCTCATACGCTGCGGTATCATCAACAGCCTCACGCGTCTTTGGGGAAGCACGTGGAAAGACTTTGGCTCAAGGAATATCCCGCCGGCGTACCCGCCGAGATAGATGTCAACGCCTATTCCTCGGTGAAAGAGATCTTCGAGGACAGCGCGACCAAGTTCCGTGACCGGCCGTGCTTCACCAACATGGGCGTGGCGCTGAACTACGGCGAAGTGGACGTCTTGAGCGCCCGCTTCGGCGCCTGGCTGCAGCACGAACGCGGCTTCAAGCGCGGCGACCGGGTCGCCATCATGATGCCAAACCTGTTGCAGTATCCCGTGGCGTTGTTCGGCATCCTGCGCGCCGGTCTCACGGTGGTGAACGTCAACCCCCTCTACACCGCCCGCGAGCTGGAGCACCAACTCAAGGATTGCGGCGCCCGCGGCATCGTAATCCTGGAGAACTTCGCCCACACCCTGCAGGAAGTGGCGGACCGGGCCGGGCTCGACACCGTCGTGACCACCCAGATCGGCGACCTGTTCCCGCAGCCGAAGCGCATGATCGTGAACTTCGTGGTCAAGACGGTGAAGAAGATGGTGCCGGCCTGGAGCTTGCCGGGCAGCATCAGTTTCCGCGACGTGCTCGCCGCCGGGGCAAAGCACCCGCTCACTCCCGTGGAACTCAACCACCAGGACGTGGCTTTCCTGCAGTACACTGGCGGCACCACCGGCGTGTCTAAGGGCGCGGTGCTCACCCACGGCAACATGGTGGGCAACGTGGTGCAGGCCTCTGCCTGGCTGGGCAAGGGTCTGGATGCGGGCAAGGAGACGGTGATCACGGCGCTGCCGCTGTACCACATCTTCTCGCTCACCGCGAACTGCATGGTCTTCATGACGCTCGGCGGCCGCAACGTGCTCATCACCAATCCGCGGGACATCCCCGGTTTCGTAAAGACCTTGCAGGAGCAGCCCTTCAGCGTCATCACCGGCGTCAACACGCTCTTCAACGCGCTCTTGCATGCGCCCGGTTTCGACAAGCTGGATTTCTCCGGCCTCAAGCTCGCCCTCGGGGGCGGCATGGCGGTGCAGCGCGCCGTGGCGGAGAACTGGAAGCGCGTCACCGGCAAGCCCATCGTCGAGGCCTACGGCCTCACCGAGACTTCCCCGGCCGCCTGCATCAACCCGCTGGACCTCAAGGACTACAACGGCAGCATCGGCCTGCCGATCCCGTCCACCGATCTCTCCATCCGCGATGACGACGGCAAGGAACTCGCGGTGGGCGAGGTGGGCGAACTCTGTTTCAAGGGACCGCAGGTGATGCGCGGCTACTGGAACCGCCCCGACGAGACCGCCAAGGTACTGTCTATGGACGGCTGGCTGCGCACCGGTGACATGGGGAGGGTGGACGACCGCGGCTTCGTCTACATCGTGGACCGAAAGAAGGACATGATCCTGGTATCCGGCTTCAACGTCTATCCGAACGAAGTGGAGGACGTGGTGATGATGCACCCGGGCGTGCGCGAGTGCGCTGCCGTCGGCGTGCCAGATGAGCATTCGGGCGAGGTGGTGAAGCTGTTCGTGGTGCGCAAGGACCCGAATCTCACTGCCGAGGAGATCATCGCCCACTGCCACAAGTACCTGACGGGCTACAAGGTTCCGAAGCACGTGGAGTTCCGCACGGAATTGCCTAAATCTAATGTAGGTAAGATTCTGAGGCGCGAGCTTCGTCAGAAAGCGTCCTAAAAGCTGCTGCGCTCGGCATGGCTTCGTTGCGGTCCGGCTCGCAATCCTCACGTACTGAAGAGTACGCTCCGGTTGCTCGCCTCCCGCGCCTCGCCCTACCTCCGCTCGCGACGCTTTTAGGATCTTCTTATTCAGAGCCTAATGAAGACTGAGTTACCAATAGGTATATTCGATTCCGGTGTCGGCGGCTTGACGGTCCTCAAGGCCCTGCGCGCACGTCTTCCCCACGAACATCTCCTCTACCTCGGCGACACCGCGCGCCTGCCCTACGGCACCAAGGGGCCCCACACCGTCTCCCGCTACGCCGTGCAGGCGGCCTCGCATCTGGTGGAGCGGGGCATCAAGCTCTTGGTGGTGGCCTGCAACACTGCTTCCGCCGTGGCCATGCCGGCGTTGGCCGGAGAGTTCGCGCCACTGCCGGTCATGGGCGTGGTGGAGGCGGGGGCCGAGGCGGCCGTGGCCGCGTCCCACACCGGGCACATCGCGGTGCTCGCCACCGAGAGCACGGTCCAAGGCGGCGCCTACGAGCGCGCCATCAAGGCCCTGCGTCGTGACGCCCAGGTCTATTCCCAGGCCTGTTCCCTGTTCGTGGCGCTCGCCGAGGAAGGCTGGACTCGGGGGCCTCTGGTGGAGTCGGTGGTGCGGGAATACCTTCACCCGCTGCTGGAAGAGAAGCGACGCGACGGCTTGGACTCGCTGGTGCTGGGCTGCACCCATTTCCCGTTGCTCAAAGACACCATCGCCCATGTGGCAGGACCGAATATGCGGCTCGTGGATTCCGGCGAGACCGTGGCGGCCGCAGTGGCGAAGCTGCTCGCGGAAAGGAAACTTGCCCGCAGCGCGGCCCGGGGCGATGCCCGCTATCTCGCCACCGACGGCGCGGAACGCTTCGCACGCGTCGGCAGCCTGTTCCTGGGGGAAGCCATCGAGTCTTCCGATGTCGAGATCGTGGATCTCTAGGCGGGAGTGCCGGTAACCGGCCCCGTGGATACCATAATCACGGATTCCGTCGTATCACTGACGTTCACTCACGCTTCCGCGGCACATGCTCTAAACTCTCCCTGTCCATCCGCGTGCGCTCCCGCTACCCGTGTCGCGGCGCACACACCGTATCTTCGCGAACATCTGCAAGGAGTGTTCCCATGAAACACCCGATCGTGTTCCGGTGGTCCCGTTTACTGTTGCTTCCCCTTGCGCTCGTGTTGCTCGGCGCGGGGACGGCGGATGAAGCGCCGTTCGCGTCGCTCACCGCCAAGCTGTCCTGGCGCAGCATCGGCCCCTATATCGGCGGACGCGTGGTAGCGGTGGCCGGCGTACCGGGGGACAACGATTTGTTCTACATGGGCGGAGTGGACGGCGGCATCTGGAAGAGCACCGACTACGGCGTGAGGTGGACTAACCTGAGCGACGGGAAACTCCCTGGGACCAGCGATAGCATCGGTGCGCTGGCGGTGGCGCCCTCCAACCCAAAGATCCTCTATGCCGGCACCGGCGAGAGCGATATCCGCGGCGACTTCGTCACCGGGGACGGGGTGTTCCGCTCCGATGACGCCGGCGCCACCTGGAAGGCCGCGGGCCTCGAAGACACCCATACCATCAGCGGCCTGGCGGTGGATCCCCACCATCCCGATGTGGTGTACGCCTCCTCCATGGGTCACGTGTTCAAGCCCGACGAGCAGCGCGGGGTGTTCAAGTCCACCGACGGTGGCAAGACCTGGAAGCGCATCCTGTATGTGGACGACAAGACGGGCGCCATCAACTTGGTCATGGACCCGAAGAACGCTGACATCCTGTACGCGGCCATGTGGCAGGCCTACCGCAACGCCTGGTCGCTCTCCAGCGGCGGCGAAGGCAGCGGCCTCTACAAGACCACTGACGGTGGCGCGCATTGGACCAACCTCTCGCGCAACAAGGGTTTCCCGTCCGGCGTGTTGGGGCGGGTCGGCGTCGGAGTCGCGGCCAGCGATCCCCGGGTGGTGTATGTCATCGCGCAGGCGCATGAGGGCGGCGTGTTCCGCTCCGACGACGGCGGCGCGACCTGGACGCGAGTCAACGAGGAATGGAAGCTCCGGCAACGGGCGTTCTACTACATGACGATCTACGTGGACCCGAAGGATCCGGATACGGTCTATGCGCCGGAGGTGGACGCGTTGTTCGTTTCCCATGACGGGGGGAAGACCTTCAAGAAGCTGCGCACTCCCCACGGCGACAACCACGTGCTGTGGATCAATCCCGATGACACACGCATCTTGCTGGAGGGCAACGATGGCGGCGCTACGGTATCCACCGACGGCGGCGCGACCTGGAGCGAGGAGCACAATCAGCCCACGGGCCAGTTCTACCACGTGAACCTGGACGGCCGTTTTCCCTTCCACGTGTACGGCGCGCAGCAGGACGAGGGCTCCTTCGAGGGCCCGAGCGCCAGCAGCGGCGGCGCGATCCCGCTCGCCGCCTGGCGCCGTGCCGCCTACGGCGAGAGCACCTTCACGGTGCCGCGCCCCGGCCATCCGGGCGTGAGCTATGGCAGCGGATATTTCAGTATCTTCCTGAGCTACGCCCCGGATGACGAGGAATACCGCAGCGAGAGCCCCTGGCCGGATTACCAGGAAGGCTCCTCCGCCGGCGAACTGGCTTACCGCTTCGCCTGGACCCATCCGATCTTGTTCTCGCCCACCAAGCCCGATGAGTTGTTGGTGGGCGCGCAGTACGTGTTGAAGAGCGAGGACGCGGGCGCCACCTGGAAGCGCATCAGCCCGGATCTGTCGCGCAATGATCCGGCCACCGAGGCGCCCACCGGCGGCCCCATCGACCTCGACCAGACCGGGGCCGAGATCTATGCCACGGTGTCGGCCTTGGCGGTCTCGCCGCTCGACGACGGTGTCATCTGGGCGGGCTCCGACGACGGCCTGGCGCACGTGACCACCGACGGTGGCGACCACTGGCAGGATGTGACTCCCAAGGACCTGCCTCAGACCGCGTACGTCACATGCATCGAGCCTTCCCACGCGGACAAGGGCACGGCCTACATGACCGTGAGCCGCTACATGTGGGACGACTTCCATCCCTACGTGTATGAGACCACCGATTTCGGCGCCCACTGGACGCCGCTCGCCGCCGGCCTGCCCGACGGGGAATACGCGTTCGCGGTGCGCCAGGATCCGGACGATGCCCGCTTGCTGTTCCTCGGCACGCGCAGCAGCGTGTTCGTGAGCCTGGACAGTGGCGGGAATTGGCAGCCGCTCGCCCTCAATCTACCCCATGTGCAGGTGCGCGACCTCGCCGTCGACACCCGCGAAGGCGAAGTGGTGGCCGCGACCCACGGCCGCTCTTTCTGGGTGCTTGGCGATCTCGCGTTCCTGGAACAGCTCACGGGCGCTTCCCCCGGTGCGGGCGGCGCGCGTCTGTTCGTGCCGGAGAACGCTTGGCTCAGTCACGCCTACGGACAGTCCGGCGGGCCGTTCACTCCGCCCGCTTCCGGTGAGAATCCTGCGTTCGGCGCTACCGTGTATTTCATGCTTCCCAAGGACTATGACGGCAAGACACCCGTGAGCCTTTCGTTCATGGACTCCACCGGCAAACTGGTGCGGCGCTTCGAGCTGCACCTGAAGCCCAAGGGCGCGGCGGAGAAGACGCCAGAGCAACTCGCGGAAGAGGCCCCGTCGGAGCGCAAGCGATACCAGGAGGAGAAGCTCACGGCCGTCACCCCTGGCATGAACCGCTTCGAGTGGAACCTGCGTTATCCCGATGCCACGGAGGTCAAGGGTTTCGAGACGCCGGTGGCCGCCGGCGGGCTGGAGGATGGCGTCGATGGGCCCGAGGTCGTGCCGGGACGTTATCGCGTGACGCTGGATTACGGCGGCAAGAGCCAGCAGCAGGATTTCGACGTGGCGCTGGATCCGCGCCTGCACCCGGGAGCAGGCGCGCTGGACGCGCGTCTCGCCTTGGAGATGCAGATCCACGATGACCTGGACCGCCTGGACCAGGCGCTCAACCAGGCCATCGAAGCGCGCGATGCCCTGCACGAGGCGGCATTGAAACACCGCCCAGACGAAGAGAGCGCCAGACGGGCCATCGCCGACCTGGACGCCAGCATCGGGGGGTTGGTGCAGTTGGACATCTATTCCAGTGAGAGCAGCGTGCTGCATCCCACCAAGCTGCGCGACCATCTGGCCTACCTCGTCGCCGAGACGGGGCTGGATTACGATCAGCCGACGGCCGCCGAATACGCGGTGTTCAAGGAGCTGGACGATGAGACCCAGGCAGGTGTACGCCAGTTACAGCAGGACACGGAGGCGGCGAAGCGTCTGACCCATTGAACGGGCACGGGTTCCGCCGGAGTCCCGGCGGGACCCGCGGTTTTCTCAGTGCCGCGTCTCGGCGCTGGCCGCTTCGAGATGCAGCGTGCGCCAACCGCTTTTGACACCCCAGACGAAGAAGCCCGCACCGAAAGCCGCCACGATCAGAAGATCCCAGCCGAAGGGCATCAAGCCGATACCGCCGAACTGGTCACTGCCAATATAGGACAGCACCGCTACGCCGGGTAGGTAGATGACTAGCCATAGCGCACCGCGCATGTGCTGGCCAAAGTCCTTCCAGCCGCCTACCCACTCGTAGTAGATCCACAACAGCAGTACAGGTAATAGGGTGATTAGCACCTTGCCGGTGAGCGGCCAGCGTGCCCAGTAAAGCACCAGTGTGCCCAAGGTGAAGGCCGCCCCAGCCAGCCATTTCAGAGCTGGCAACTTCAGGGGCCGCGCCTTCTCCGGCGCGATGTCGCGCAGTACTGCAACGCTCACCGGGCCGATGAGGTAGGAGAGCACGCAAGCCACAGAAGTCACGTCGGCGCCCTTGTCCCAGCCCTGGAACCAGAAGAAGAAGATGAACGCCACCACCAGGTTGAGCCACATGGCCGGGCGCGGGATGCCGTACACCGGATGCACCGTACCGAACACCTTCGGCAGGATGCCATTGCGCTCCATGCCCCAGAGCATGCGGGAGCTGGAGGCGGTGTAAGTAGAGCCGGTACCGCTGGGGCTCACGAAGGCATCCACGTAGAGCAGGATGGCCAGGAAGTTGATGTTTGCCGCCAGCGCCAGCTGTGCATAAGGCGAGCTGAATTGGATGCCGCTCCAACCGGCCTTGGTGAGCATCTCAGCAGGCACCGCTCCTAGGAAGCCCACCTGCAGCAGTACATAGATGAACGCGCAGATCACGATGGACCCGATCACGGCGATGGGTACGTCGCGGCTGGGGTTCTTAGATTCGCCCGCCAGGTTCACCGGGCTCTGGAAACCGTTGAAGCTGAAAACGATGCCGGCGGTGGCCACAGCGGTCAACACCGCGGCCAGGTCGCTCACGTGGGCCCCGCCGTGTGTGCCGACGTCGAAGTTGCCGGAATGGAAACCGGAAGCGATCAGAAGCACCGCCGTCAGTGCCGGGATGATGAGCTTGAAGGTGGTGATGGCGGTGTTGGTGCGGGCGAAGAGCTTCACGCTCCAGA
>DATGHI010000101.1:0-2461 GCA_035308065.1 Gammaproteobacteria bacterium
TGGGCGGCGCCCCGGACATCCGTGAGGGTGACGATGGCCGGCAGGTCGAAGCTCCTCAAGTTGTTCCAGGTGCCGCGCCGGTACAGACAGCGCAGGCCCTCATCCGGCGCCTCGCGGCAGCCGCTGCCGCTGCCTGCGGCGGAGTATTGCGCGCCCCAGAGGCCGAAGAGCGCGCCGAACGCGGTGTCAGTGTCGCTGGGATGGGCCGGGTCCGCGAGCCAGGCGGCGAGGTCCGGCGGTGCGGGCTTGGCGGGTGCGGTCACAGGCACGGACGCCGGATCCGCGGGGGCATGGCCGTCGAAGTACAGCAGCGCGCCGCTCATGAATGCGAGCGCGAAGGTCGAGAGCCACAACCATGCCGGCACGCGCAGGCGCGGCGCCGCGCCCAGCACCTCGCGCGCCGCACGCCGCACCAGCCCCGCATCCACCTGGCGGAGTTCGTGAGTGTAGGCGCCTAGGAGCGCCCGGTCACAGATGATGTTGATGAGCCGCGGGATGCCGCGGGTCATGTGTTGCAGGGTGCGCAGCGCCGAGGTGGTGAAGATGGGCGCCATGGCTCCGGAGACCGTGAGCCGGTGGTTAACGTAGGCGCGGCTCTCGGATGACGACAGCGGTGTCAGGTGGTAGCGCCCGGTGATGCGCTGGGCTAGCTGTCGGAGCTCGGTGCGCGCGAGCATCTCCCGGAGCTCCGGCTGCCCCACGAGGATTATCTGCAGCAGCTTCTGCTCGCGGGTCTCCAGGTTGGTGAGCAGCCGCACCTGTTCCAGTACCTCGGCGGTCAAGCCCTGCGCTTCGTCGATGATGAGCACCACGCGGCGTCCCTGAGCGTGGGCGTCCAACAGGCGCGCATTGAGGGCGTCGATCAGGTCCTGGGGCGTGTGCGCCGGCTTCCAGGGGATGTCGAGTTCGCGGCAGATGCTGCGCAGGAACTCCAGCACCGTGACCCGCGGGTTGATGACCAGCGCCGGGTCCACGTTGTCTGGCAGCTTCTCCAGCAGTGTTCGCACCAACGTCGTCTTGCCGGTGCCCACCTCGCCGGTGAGCTGGATGAAGCCGCCGCTCTCGGTGACGCCGTAGAGCAGGTGCGCCAGGGCCTCCGTATGCCGCGCCGACAGGAACAGGTAGCGCGGGTCCGGGGTGATCGCGAACGGGTTGTCGTTGAGCCCAAAATAACTGGCGTACATATCTTTACATCATGCCTCAATCGTCGAGAGTGGGCATTCCGCGCTGCAGGCTCTCCTCACCGAAACGCTCGCGCACCGCGTCGGACGCGGCCTCCAGCCGTTCGCGCCGCGCCCGGGTCTCATCGAAAAGCTCGGTCTGTTGATTCGCGGCGAACTCCCGCGCACCGACACCGATGAGCCTGAGCGGCCGATCCGGATGCTCCTCGAGCCAGCGAACCAGGAGCGTCCGGGCGATAGGGAAGAGTGCGCCGAAGCTGGCATCCGCCGGGGTGAACCGCCGTTGGCGGGTGTGGCGCCTGAAGTCCGCCTCGCGGAGCTTCAGCACCAGGGTGTGGGGTTTCAGCTCGTGCTTGCGCAGGATGCGGCTCAAGTCCTCGGTGAGGCTGCGCAGCACCGGTTCCAGTTGGTCCAAGGAGACGAGGTCACGTTCGAAGGTGGTCTCCTGGCTCACGGAGCGCTCGCCGACCCCCTCGTCCACGGGGCGCTCATCACGGCCTTCGGCCAGCGCCCGGTAGTGTAGTGCCTGGTTGCCGAACAGCGCTTTCAGCATGGCATCGGGCGCGAGCCTGAGGTCACGGATGGTCTCGATCTTCGCCTTGGCGAGCGACTCGCCGGTACGGGGACCGATTCCCCACAGGGCGGTCACCGGAAGCGGGTCTAGCATGCCCTGGACTTCTTCGGGGCGCACATGCAGCAAGCCGTCCGGTTTGCACTGCTGTGAAGCGATCTTGGCCACGAGCTTGTTGGGACCGAGTCCCACGGACGCGGCGAGGCCGGTGGTCTCGCGGATACTGTCCTTGATACGCCGGCCGAGGGTGAGTGGTTCCACTGAGCCGGGTGTGCCCGTGAGATCCAGGAAGGCCTCATCCAGGGACAGGCCTTGGATCATGGGCGTGAAGGCGCCGAAAACCTGGAACACCTCCTGCGACACCTCCCGATAGCGGGACATGCGCACCTGTATATAGACACCGTCGGGACAGCGGCGACGCGCCTCGTACATGGGCATGGCGGAACGCACGCCGAATTTGCGGGCTTCGTAGCTCGCTGCGCTTACCACGCTACGCTTGCTCAAGCCCCCGACAATGACCGGCAGGCCCTTGAGCCCGGGGTCGTCGTGCTGTTCCACCGAGGCATAGAACGCATCCATGTCCACGTGGGCGACGAGGCGTGGGGACGGCATCGCCGTGCGGTAGGGCTCAGTGGGCGGGGAACTTGTCCAGGATCTGCTTGACCGCGGAGTCCACCGCTTCCTGGGTGTAGTTGTCCTGGTTCAGCCA
>DATGHI010000102.1:0-5388 GCA_035308065.1 Gammaproteobacteria bacterium
GTGGTGTACTCCGTGGACAGCGGCGAGGAGCAGGGCCTCTATGGCGGCAAGATCATCGCCCAGTACGCCGCCGACCACCGCTGGCAAGTGGAGGCGGACCTCAACAACGACATCGTCGGCAACCCCCGCGGCCAGGACGGCCTCACGGACGACACCAGCGTGCGGGTTTTCTCCGAGGGCACGCGCGCATTGGAAACGCCGAAGGAGGCCGCGGACCGGCGCTACCACGGCGGCGAGATCGACTCCCCGTCCCGCAACGTGGCGCGCTACATGCGCGAGCTGGGCGAACAGTACGTCCCCAACTGGCACGTGACGCTGGTGTACCGCACCGACCGGTATGGCCGGGGCGGAGACCATACGGCTTTCAACGCCCTGGGGTTTCCGGCGGTGCGCGTCACCGAGTCCCACGAGGACTTCACCCACCAGCACCAGGACGTGCGGACGGAGGGAGGGGTGCGTTACGGTGACGTACTGTCGGGTGTGGATTTCTCCTACCTTGCCCGGGTCACGGCCATGAACGCGGTGACCCTTGCGGCCATGGTCTGGGCGCCGGCACCGCCCGCAGGCCTAAGCATCGCCTCGGACCCGCTTCCGGGCCTCTCGGGCGGCATCGACACGGTCTTCGACTGGAAACCGGCCGCCGGTGCTGCGGCTTACCGCCTCAACTGGAGGCTCACGGACGACCCGCGCTGGAGCCAGGGGCGGTTCGTCGGGCCGGTGCAGCACTACGTGCTCAAGGACGTGAGCATCGACGATTATTTCTTCGGCGTGGCGAGCGTCTCGGCGGACGGCTTCGAGAGCCCGGTGGAATTCCCGGGCCCGGCGGGCGCTTTCTGGCCTACCCCCGGCGGTTAAGCCCCCGTTAGACTTGCGCCGCTTTCGTGCGTTTGAGCCGGAGGGGCCGGTGACGGGGTCTGGATGGGTATAATGGCGCCCCCGAGCCCACGAAGACCATCCTGAACGGGCCCCGGCAGAGCCGGGAGCCTCCGGTGTTTTGAGGACTAGCATGCACACCAGATTGATCCTGCCCCGCTATGCCGTGGGCCTGGCGGCCCTCGCGTATTGCGCCCTGGCCCAGGCCAACGGCCTCTTCCCCACCACCAACTATCACTCCCTGAATCAGCCCTCGGCGGTGGTCCTGGCGGACGTCAACGGCGACGGCAAACTCGACGCGGTGGAGCTGGGTTCGGGCACCATTCCTTCGGTCGCAGTCTATCTTGGCAACGGCGATGGCAGCTTCAAGTCGCCATTGCATTACTACGCAGTCGGTACAGGTCCGATCGCACTGGCAGTGGCGGACCTGAACCACGACGGCAAGCCGGATATCGTGGTCGTGAACTCAAGCGGCGGCAACATCAGTGTCTTACTTGGCAACGGAGACGGCACCTTCCAGGACCAGACGGTGGGCCAGGCAGCCGCCGGCACTGGTACTGCAGCGCCCACCTACCCAGTGGGTAACGGCGCGATTTACGTGGCTGTGGCGGACCTAAGGGGCAACGGTATTCAGGATCTTGTGGTTGCGAATTACACAGACGGCACCGTGAGCGTTCTACTCGGCAGGGGCGACGGCACTTTCAAGCCGCAGACCACTATCCCGGTGGGCGGGGGCCCTGATTGCATCAACGTGGCCGATTTCAACGGCGACGGCAAGCTCGATCTACTGGTGTCGAATTCGATCGACGGGACGCTGAGCGTGCTGCTCGGAAATGGTGACGGCACCTTCCAGGCACCTACCACAATACGTGTCAATGCCCACGTGAGAGTCGCCACACTGCAGATGGCAGTCGTGGGCGACATACGCAACGACGGCAAGCTGGACGTGGTGACCACAGTCACCAACGCCACCAGCAGTGCGGTGGTGTATCTGCCCGGCAACGGCGATGGCACCTTCGGTGCACCGCAGTTTATAGCCGCCGGCCTCGAGACCCACTACCTGCAGCTGGCGGACGTCAACGGGGACGGCAATCTGGACTTGGTGACCGGCAGTTTCGCGGAAGGCACCTTGAACGTGCTCTTCGGCCGCGGTGATGGCAAGTTCGATGCGCCGGTTAGTTATCCTGCCCCGGGCATCAGTTCGGCGTCGGCGCTGCAGGCCTACGCTGTGGGCGACCTCAATGGGGACGGCAAGCCGGAGATCGTGGCGGTCAATCCGACCGGTGGCTTTCTGCAGGTGTTGGTGAACAACGGCAGCGGTGAGTATCACCCGCCCCTGAGCGTCGATCTGGGTAACATACCGGCGGCTGTGGTGAGCGCGGATCTCAACGGTGACGGCCATGCGGATCTTGTGGAGGCGAATTCCGCTGACGGCACCGTCTCCGTGCTGCTCGGCAACGGTGACGGCACGTTCAAGCCGGCCCAGACCTATACCGTCGGCAGCCACCCCCAGGCCTTGAAGCTCGTCGACGTCAACGGCGACGGCAAGCTCGACATACTGGTGGGCAACTTCGGCGACAACACCGTCGGCGTCCTGCTCGGCAATGGCGACGGCACGTTCCAGGCGATGCGCGCATACCCGGCCGGCTCAAACCTGGTGGGCATCGACGTGGGCGACATGCACCAGGATGGCAAGCTCGACGTGGTCGCCGCCAACGCGGTGGTGAACGAGGTCAGCATCCTGCGCGGCAACGGCGACGGCACGTTCGCCGCACCGGTCTCCTACCCAGCGGGCATCAACATCAATGCCCTCGCCGTGGGCGACGTGGACCACGACGGCTTCCCGGATGTGGTCGCTGTCGGCAGCAGTGTCGCGGTGCTGAGGAACGATGGTAAGGGCGGTCTGAAGCCCATCGTGTTGAATAAGGAGGGGTTGAGTACCAATTTGTACCCCGCCACCGGTGTGCAGGTTGCGCTCGCCGACATCGAAAACAATCACCAGCTCGACATCGTGATCGCCGATTACAGCAACAGTCAGCTGGTGGTGTTCCGCGGCAACCGCCTCGGTTATTACATCAGGACACCCACGGACTTCCCCGCTTGCGCCAACCCCCGGGGACTCGCCATCGCCGACATGAATGACGACGGTAACCTGGATGTAGTGGTGACCTGCGTGGGGTCAAGCGCCGTCGCCGTGTTGCTAGGTAACGGCCATGGCGGATTCATCAGCACTCCCTATCAAGCTGAGATTGATCCACGCGCCGTGACGATCGCGGATTTCAACGGCGATAATCAGCCCGACGTTGCGGTAGTGAATGGCACCAGCAATACCCTCAATGTTCTGCTGGAGAAGACCGGGGTGGTTAAGGCGGACCATGCGCCGATTGCCGCCAACAACAGTCTTTACATCGCCGATGGCAAATTTCCGCTGGACCAGCAGATGGGCGCTTTCGACCAGGGTGGCAATCCTCTGAGTTACGGCATCGTCACCCCTTCCCAGGGAGGCACCGTGTCTTTCGAGGCCAGCAGCGGTGTCTTCCAATACCAGGCGAACGTGGGGTTCACCGGCACAGACAGCTTCCAGTTCCAGGTATCGGACGGCGTCAAACTATCCAACATCGCGACCGTGAAATTGACGGTGGCCGCCAACACCCTCGGCCAGAGCAGCAGTAGCAGCGGCGGATTCCTGGGGACATTGGACTTGTCGGTCCTGCTGATGCTGTTCATGCTGCTCTTGGAGCGCCGATATCAGGTGGCGGAGACCCGGCGGCGGCGTTCCTAAGAGATACCGCCGTCTTTGAGCGCCGCCCCCACGAGGCGCGCGAAGACCCACTCCTTCACGCCCCTGGGCCGGGCGAGACCCATGCGCTCGAGACAGGCGGCGGCGGTGGCGGGCGGAGCCCTGAGGAGCGAGAGTACGAGTCCCAGCTTGCCCGCGAGGTTCCCGCTCTTCGCCTGCAAATGCTTCAGCGCCTTCCCGAGCTGGAGTTCCTCCGGTGTGAAGTCGTGACCGAAGGGGAAGTCCGGGAATAATCCCACCTTCTGCAGCGGCATGAGATCCTCGCGCAGGCGTTCCGGGGTGTTCCGGCGGAAGGCCGCGGGGATCGCGTAGTCCGCCGGGATCTTGCCGGCGAGCTTGGCCTCTGTCAGCAGTCCTTCCTGGAAACGCGAATCGGCGATGTTCAACATCTCCGCGATCACCCGCCAGTCCGGCTTGCCGCGCAGGTCGGCAATACCGTACTCGGTGACCACCATATCCCGCAGGTGGCGCGGGATGGTGCTGTGGGCGTATTCCCAGACGATGTTCGACTCGAGCTTTCCATGGGAGCGGTGGGTGCTGCGCAGCATCAGGATGGACCGCGCCTGGCGCAGCGCAT
Organism: Gammaproteobacteria bacterium; assembly: GCA_035308065.1. Taxonomy (GTDB): domain Bacteria; phylum Pseudomonadota; class Gammaproteobacteria; order Natronospirales; family REEB76; genus DASUBN01. The sequence continues at coordinate 4,251 of DATGHI010000102.1, forward strand.
GGGCCATGGCCACGAAGTTGTACTGGCCCCCGACGCCGCTCACCACCCGGCCGTCGTCGAGCGAGTCGGACACCGCCGAACCCAAGAGCGTCATCTTCATGCAGATGTTCAGGAAACGGGCGTGGCGGTGCTGGAGCTGCTCCAGCTCCAGGTCGCTGAAGAGTTCGTTGACCGTGGACACCGCCTCCATGGCGAACAGCCGCCGCTCCGGCTCCGGCATGGCGTGCAAGGCGTCGTAGAAGCGCTGGCTGGCGAGGAAGAAGGCGCCGTGTACCAGCACGCCGCCGCCGAGGCGTGCGCCCAGGGCCCCCCCCACGATGCGGCCTAAGGCCGCCTTGTCGGAGAGGTCCGCGGGCACACGGCTGCCGTCGGGGAGTTTCAGGCTGCCGTCTTCGAGGGACACCTCGGGCCGGAGGATGCCGAAGCGCTTCAGGAACTCCACGTCGCCGGCCCTGAGCCGCGGAGCGATCACACCCGCTTCCCACAAGGCCGTAAGAGTCTCAGGGCCGACGCTCTCGGAGATCTTCCCGGCGTTGAGCAGCGCCTGCAGGCCCGCGTGGTCGTAGACGCGGCGCTTCAATACACCCGCCTCGTAGAGCTGCAAGAGACCGTCACCGAACATCTCGCTCCCGGCGTAGAGGCCTTCCGCGTAGGACCCGAGGTCGCCCACGGCCTCGATCACAGCGCCGAAGTTCGTGAGCGCCCGGGTCTTTTTCAAGGCTTCGCGGTAGCGCAGGTTGTCGGCGTGGCGCAGCTGTGTCGCGTACACGCAAGCGTCTCCCAGCGAGCCGATCCCTACCTGAAGCGTACCGCCGTCCTGGATGAGGGTGCTGGCGTACAGGCCGATCATGTGGGCGGCGGGGTCGATGGGCGTGTTGGGGATGGCGAAGAGGTGATGGCCTGGACCCGAGTCATCCACCATGAAATCGAAGAAATCAGGCTTGACTTCCGCGGCGCCATACATGAAGGGCAGCTTGCGGTTCACCATGCCGGCCACCGCCACGGGCCGCCCGGCTCGTTCCGCCGCGCGCAGGCCCGGCATGATGTCGAGGGTCACGTCGGGGTTGGACGAGAGGCTGTAGCGCGGCCCCGGCAGAGTGGCTACCGCCTGCAGCACCACGTTGGCGCCGGCGGCGAG
>DATGHI010000103.1:0-2578 GCA_035308065.1 Gammaproteobacteria bacterium
GCCTTCTTCGTCGTCTGCGCCACCAGGGCCACAACCTCGTCCCAATCCTTGGCCTTGGTCAGGTCCAGTTGCAGCAGCGAATCACCCAGCTCCAGGAAATGTCCGTGGCCCTCGATGAAGCCCGGCACCGCCGTCATGCCCTTGAGGTCCAGCACCTGGGTCTTCTGGCCCACGTAGGCCTGGATGTCGGCATCGCTGCCGAGCGCCAGGATGCGCCCGTCCTTCACCGCCAGCGCCTCAGCCTCGGGCTTCTCCTTGTCCATGGTCACGAGCTTGCCGTGCAGCAGCACCAGGTCCGCCGCGGGCGCCGCCCAGGCGCTACCCGCGACCGAAAAGAGGATCCAGGCGGCGAGACAACGGGCGTGATTCGACATGGGAGATACCTCAGGCACGGTCGTGTTCGTAATCACCGGGGGAAGTGGAATCGGCGCCTTCGGAGACTTGCATGGCGCGCAGCCCCAGGGTCACCACGATGGCGAGGACGAGGTTCACGATGACGGCGTACAGCGCCGTGTAACCGGGTACCGTCCAGCCGTCGAGGTGCAGCGGATAGGCGGGTTTGTACTGCTGCGACACCGCCATCCAGGTGCCAAGGGCCATGCCCGCCGCCCAGCCCACCGCCAGCGCCCAGCGGTGCAGCCAGCGGGTGTAGAGGCCGATGACCACCGTGGGCAGGGTCTGGATGATCCACACGCCGCCCAGTAACTGCAGGTTGATGGCGTACTGGGTCGGCACGAACAAGATGAACGCCAGCGCCCCCACCTTGACGATGAGGGACACGAGCTTGGCCATGCGCGCTTCGTCGGCGGGCGTGGCATCCGGCTTCAGGTATTCCTTATATATGTTGCGGGTATAGAGGTTCGAGGCGGCGATGGACATGATGGCCGCCGGCACCAGGGCGCCGATGGCGACCGCCGCGAAGGCCACGCCCACGAACCAGGAGGGGAAATACTTCAGCATCAGGGCCGGCACCGCGAAGTTGTTACCGTACTTGCCGAAGTAGCCTGCGTAGGCTGGATCCGAATGTACCCCCGACACCACCGCCACGTAGCCGAGGAAAGCCAGCAATGCCAGCGCCAGGGAATAGGCCGGCAGGAGCGCCATGTTGCGCTTGATGACGCCGCGGCTCTGGGACGAGAGCAGTGCCGTGACGCAGTGGGGATAGAGGAACAGCGCCAGCACCGAGCCCAGGGCGAGTGTCGCATAGGCGCTGTAGGCGCCGGTGTTACCCGCCGTGGGCGGCGCAAGCAGCAGCTTCTCCGGCGCGATGCCGGCGAAGATGTGGCCGTAGCCGCCGAGGGCCGCCGGGATCACGGTGATGGCGGCGATGACGGTGATGTAGATGAGCAGGTCCTTCACCACCGAGATCAGGGCCGGCGCGCGTAGGCCGCTGGTGTAGGTGTAGGCGGCGAGGATGGCGAAGGCCACGATGAGCGGGATGTCGCCCACCCAGCCCTCGCCGGTGAAGCCCATGGCCGCGATCACCACCTGGATGCCGACGAGTTGCAAGGCTATATAAGGCATGGTGGCGAGGATGCCGGTGACGGCCACCAGCAGGGCCAAGAGCGGGCTGTCGTAGCGGCCGCGCACGAAGTCCGAGGCGGTCACGTAGCCGTGCTTGCGGGCCACGGACCAGAGTCGGGGATAGACCACGTAGACGAAGGGATAGAGCATGAGCGTATAGGGCACGGCGAAGAAACCGATGGCCCCGGCGCCGAACACCAGGGCCGGTACCGCGATGAAGGTGTAGGCGGTGTAGAGGTCGCCCCCCAGCAGGAACCAGGTCACCAGGGTGCCGAAGCGGCGTCCGCCCAGGCCCCATTCGTTCAGGTGGTTCAAGTCCGCGGCCCGCCAGCGGGCGGCGAAGAATCCCAGCACAGTCACCAGCACAAATAAAAACACGAAAACAATAAGAGCAGGCCAATTCATACCCGCTCTCCTAAAAATGAGAGATTTTGGCCTCTGGCTAGGCGCGGACATCCCGAGGAACCCGGAGCGTACACTTGATGTACGTGAGGATTGCGCGTGGCGGCTGCAACGACGCTAGAGGGCAAAAGATCCATTTTTGGCGGCCAGTTCATATCTTGGCCAGATAAGCCAAGCCCGTCACGATGGCGGCTATGACGATCAACACGAACTGGAACCAGTAGAAGAAGGGGATGCCGTAGAGGGAGGGCTCCACGCGGTTGTAAAGCGGCACCCAGATGGCCGTGAAGAACGGCACGAACAGGATCAGGTGCCAGACGATGCGCTTCAGACGGTTGGGTCGTGGTGCGGCCATGGCGCTGTTCCTTGGAGAGGCTGCCCCAAGGTACCGGCCCCTATGCCATTCTTCAAGCGCCCGTTAAGCTAATGGGCGGCCGCGCGCCGCAGCTCATGTCCCATCAATAACCAGCCGACTCCGGGCAGGCAGGCTCCCACGATCAGGGCCGGCAAGGCTCCATGGGTCGCCGCAGCCAACAGGGGATTCAGGAAGAGACCGGCGATCACTATCCACGCTCCCCAGCGAGCCCGGCCGGTGCGTATCGCGGATGCGGCGAGCATGATCCACCCGATCGCGAACGTACCGAGCGCGATC
>DATGHI010000104.1:0-2145 GCA_035308065.1 Gammaproteobacteria bacterium
CCGACGTCGGGCTGTGCACTCATGGCCGTCTCACCTCTGGCGCGAAAGCTGGAAAATCAACAAGCTAATTATACCGCCCGGGCACAGAGCGCCCCAAGCGGCGGCAAATCAGCTACTTAACGACGCCTATTTCAGTCCGCACGTCGATCAGCTCTGGAAAGAACGTCAGGCTGAGCGCCTTCTCCAGGAACTTCACCCCCGAGGAGCCGCCGGTACCCTGCTTGTGGCCGATGATGCGCTCCACGGTCTTCATGTGCCTAAAACGCCACAGCTGGAAATACTCCTCCACGTCCACGAGCTTCTCGCACATCTCGTAGGCGTCCCACCACTCGCGGGTGCCCTCGTAGATCTTCTTGAACACGGCGGTCACGCCCGGATGCCGCTCATAGGGCTCGGACCAGTCCCGCTCCACCCGCACCATAGGCACAGCCAGGCCGCGGCGCTTCAAATAGCGCAGGAACTCGTCGTAGAGGCTAGGCCTGTGCAGGAGCTCCTTGAGCCAGGCATGGGTCTTGGGATCGTAGCGGAAGACGTCCAGCAGCTCGGGAGACTTGTTGCCCAGCATGAACTCCAGCGCCCGGTACTGGGGCGACTGGAAGCCGGAGGCGGTGCCCAGCACCGAGCGGAACTCGGCGTACTCCGTCGGCGTGAGGGTCTCCAGCACCGCCCAGGCATTGAACAGCTGCATCTGGATCTGCTTGATGCGCGACAGGATCTTGAAGCAGGGCTCCAGCTGGTCCTGCTGCACATGGCGGATGGCAGCGGTGAGTTCGTGCAGCATCAGCTTGATCCAGAGCTCCGAGGTCTGGTGCTGGATGATGAACAGCATCTCGTCGTGGTGCTGTGGGTCGCTCACGGGCACCTGGGCCGAGAGCAGCGCGTCCAGTTTCAGGTAGCCGGTATAGGTCTGCCGCCCCGACAGGTCGGTGTGGATACCCTTTTCCAGCTCGCGTTTGTTGCCGCTCATGTCCACCCCGGGGGCCTGGAAGGCCGCGTGAATCGGGCCATTCTACCCGAGGCCCCCGCCTGCCCCGGCTCCGCCGGGGTCCGCCGAAGAGGGTCATGTATAATTGCCGCCCCGCCCGGCATGACCGGGCGGCCTTCTATATATAAGCACTCCCCGCCGGCAGGCCGGACCTTAATGAAGGGTCCGAAAGCGCCTCGGGCGGCTTTCCAGGAGACAGGGCCTTGAAGACCGTCGCGACCTTCGAGATCAAGTACCAGCAGTATCTCGACCCCGAAGCCAAGCTCGTCCAGAAGAAGCTGCCCAAGTTCGCCGAGGACAAGGACGAACTCCTGAAGATGTACCGCATGATGTCTTTCGTGCGGGTCTTCGACACCAAGGCCATCGCCCTGCAACGCACCGGCCAGCTCGGCACCTATGCCTCCTGCCTCGGCCACGAAGCCACCCACGTGGGCATCGGCGCCGCCATGAAGCCGGAGGATGCGTTCTTCCCCATGTACCGGGAGTACGGCGCCCAGTTCATGCGCGGCGTGAAGCCCCATGAGGTGCTCTTGTTCTGGGGCGGCGACGAGCGCGGCAACCACTTCTCGGGACCCCAGCACGACTTCGCCTGGTGCGTGCCCATCGCCACCCAGTACCACCACGCGGCCGGCGCCGCCACCGCTTTCAAGCTGCGCAAGGAGAAGCGCGCGGCCGTGACCGTCATCGGCGACGGCGGCACTTCCCAGGGCGATTACTACGAGGCCATCAACTGCGCCGGCGCCTGGCAGCTGCCGGTAGTGTTCGTGGTGGCTAACAACAAATGGGCCATCTCCGTGCCGCTCTCGGCCCAGACCGCCTGCGAGACCCTGGCCCAGAAGGCCGTGGCCGGCGGCATCGAAGGCATCCAGGTGGACGGCAATGACATCATCGCGGTGCGCGACGTGATGGACCACGCTCTCGACAAGGCCCGTTCCGGCAAGGGCCCGACCTTGGTCGAAGCCCTCACCTACCGCATCAGCGACCACACCACCGCGGACGACGCCACCCGCTACCGCCCCAAGGACGAAGTGGAGGACGCGAAGAAGAAGGAACCGCTGATCCGCATCCGCAAGTACCTCATGGACATCGGCGCCTGGGATGCGAAGAAAGAGGAAAAGCTGCTGGCGGAATGCGCCGAGCAGGTGGATGCGGAAGTGAAG
>DATGHI010000105.1:0-4070 GCA_035308065.1 Gammaproteobacteria bacterium
GCGGTGATCTCCTGCGCCTCGACGCGGAGATCCGTGAGCGGCACCGCGCGGCACAGGAGCGCTTCGCCGGCACGCATCTCGAGCGCGGTTAGCGCGAGCGGCGGGCCGTCGGGGTAATGGCTCTGGCCCTGCGTGAGGTGCGCGCGGCAGGTGCCGCAGCTGCCGGTGCGGCAGCCGTAGGGCAGGTGCACGCCCTGGCGTAGCGCCGCGGCCAGCACGGTCTCACCGTCTTCCACCCGGAAGCTCTTGTTGGACGGTGCGAGTGTGACGGTCTTGGACATGGTGCTCCGGAAAAGACGATGCCCTGCATGAGCAGGGCATCGGAGATTATGCCTGAGAGCTGCGCAGCTTTATGTCACGGTGCGCCGGTCTCGCGGCAGGTGGTGGGCAGATACATGGCTTCCGCGGGATTCGCACCGCCCGGACCGCAGTGCCAGCTCGTGCCGCCGTCGTTGCTCCAGACTTCCACCGTAGCGCCGGCGATGGCGCTGTTCACGCCTTCGGTCTTCATGGCGGAGACGATGCTATAGGTGGAACCGTCGCTCGATACCGTCGCAGTCACGCTGTCCACGTACTTTCCGGCCGGGTGTTGCTGGGCGGCGGGATATATCTGGCCGAGATCGGTGGGCCAGGCGCGCTTGTCTTGGGCATATTCCGCGACGGCGCTCTCGGCACCTGTGGCGAGCATGACGCCTTCAACCATCTGGGCGCGCATCGCGTAGCCCGCGAAGGACGGGATGGCGAGCGCCGCGATGATGCCGACCGGGATGATCAGGATGTAAGCCAGGGAGCCGATGATCACCCACATGCTGTTGGGCGGCGGCTGGGAACCGAAACGGTTCTCGCCGATGGTGCCCGGGAAGAACAGCAGGTAGATGACGAGCCCCAAGTTGACGAGGGGCACGATCATGAGCAGCGCCCACCAGCCGGACTTGTCCAGGTCGTGGAGCCGGCGCACGACGAATCCGATGCTCACCACGAGCAAGGCGATGTAGGTGAGGGCCAGGACCGCGATGCCGAGCGTGGCGGAGACGGCGAACAACAGGCTGCCCACGAATGCCGGCACGATCGCCAATAGCGACAGTCCGAGCCCGTAGGCCAGGTAGCGCAATCTGCCGATTCGCGTCTGCAAGTCGAAGAAGCGGATTTCCGTAGCTACTGGTTCAGCCATAAAGCACCCCGTCTGGTTGTGTTGTTCGTGCCTGAGCTGAGCAATTCCATCGTCGCACTAATGTCCTGGGACGGCAAGGATGGCGGCTTATTGCCTTGTTCCCGGGCGGGTGAAGGCTGCACCGGCGACGAGCCGCATTGCTGCGCCGGGATGAATACCCGCATAATTCCCGGCCATGCAGACGGGACCTTCCCAGGGGATACTCATCATCGGCTGCGGCGACACCGGCCGCCGGGTGGCGGCAGCCTATCGCGCCGAGGGGCGCGAGGTGACGGGCGTGGTCCGCTCCGCCGGCAGCGTCGAGGCGCTCAAGGCAGCGGGCATCACGTCCATCCGCACCGATCTCGACGCCGACGACCTGCCCAGCCTGCCGTCCAAGGGTGCGCTGCTCTTCTACTTCGCACCGCCGGTGGACGTGGGCAAGGACGACGTGCGCATCGAGCGTCTGCTGGAGCACCTGGAGCTCACGGGGCTCCCGGCACGCTTCCTCTACATGAGCACCACCGGCGTCTATGGCGATTGCGAGGGACGCTGGATCGACGAGAGCGAACCCTTGAAGCCTTCTACCTACCGCGCCCAGCGGCGTATCGCGGCGGAAGAGGCGGTGCGGCGCTGGTGTTCGGCACGCGGCATCCCCTGGGTGATCCTGCGGGTCCCCGCCATCTACGGGCCCGGACGCCTGCTCACCGAGCGCCTCAAGTCCGGCATGCCGACGGTGCGGCCGGAGGAGTGCAGCTTCACCAACCGCATCCACATGCACGACCTGACCGCCGCCTGTCTCGCCGCCATGGAAGACGCGCCCGCAAGCGCGGTCTATAACGTCAGCGACGGCCATCCCTCTACCATCACCGATTACCTGTTCCAGCTCGCAGAACTCACCGGCATACCCAAGCCGCCGCTCATCTCCATGCAGGACGCGGAGCGCATGCTGAGCCCCAGCATCATGAGCTTCCTCAAGGAATCGAAACGCATCCACAACGACAAGCTGCTGAGCGAACTCAAGCTGACGCTGCGCTATCCCGATCTCAAGAGCGGGCTTGCGGCCTCGCTCGCGGAACACTGAGATTCAACCGGCGGCGTCGAAGTTGAGTTCGATGCCTACGCCGGCGGGGTCCGTGAAGAATATCTGGCGCTGTCGCAGCAGAGGGACTTCCTCCACTTCATAGGCGACTCCATGGGCTTTGAGGCGCGCCGTCACCGCATCGAAGTCCCGGCATTTGAGGGCCATATGGTTGAACCAGCCCGTCGACAGGGGCGTCTCCCCTTCGCCTTGGTAAGCGACCAGGTGCAGAAGTGGATGCCCTTCGGCGTAGAGCCAGAAGCCCGTGGAACGGAACGGCGGACGTTCGCCCACCGTGAGCCCAAGCGCTTCGACATAGAAGCGGCACAGACCTTCGAGCCGCTCCAAAGGCACACGGATGTTGTAATGATCGAGGCGCATCACATGCATGTGCTTACCACCATCTTGGATTTTGCACAGGGTAGCAAGTTTCCATCGTCGGCGGAGACCAGGGGATGCTGACGCTCATCGGTGTCGCCGTCGTCATCTTCGGTTTCGCGCTGCGTCAGAACCCGCTGCTGGTGGTGATCTTGGCGGCCGTCGCCACCGGTCTCGCCGGCGGCATCGCTCCCGTGGCCATCGTCACCGACATCGGCCGCGCTTATACCGAGAACCGCTACCTGGCGCTCGTGTGGTTCACGCTGCCGGTGATCGGCATGCTGGAGAGGAACGGGCTCAGGGAGCAGGCCCAGGCGCTGATCGTGAAGGTGCGTGGCGCCACCACGGGCCGTGTCCTGACCGCATATCTGGCGCTCCGGCAACTCACCTGCGCGCTCGGGCTGAACTCCCTCGGCGGCCATGCGCAGATGGTGCGCCCCCTGGTGGCTCCCATGGCGGAAGCGGCGGCGGAGACGCGCTACGGCGCGCTGCCGGAGAAGACCCGTCACCTGATCCGTGCCCATGCGGCGGCGGCGGATAACATCGGAGCGTTCTTCGGCGAGGACATCTTCCTGGCGTTCGGGTCGGTGCTGCTCATCAAGGGGTTCCTGGAACAGAACGGCATCGTGCTGACGCCCATCCAGATCGCCCTCTGGTCCATCCCCACGGCGCTCGCCGCGTTCCTGATCCAGAGTTCGCGGCTTTGGTGGCTGGACCGGCGCCTCAGGGCGGAACTGGAGAAGCAGCCGTGAGCACGCTGGACGCCGTCTACGCACTGCTCGGACTCATGTTCGGTGCGGCCGCGTTGATCAACTTCCGCGACCGCAGCAACCCGAAGCGTGTGAAGAGCGCACTCTTCTGGGGCCTGTACGCGGTCACCTTCCTGTTCGGCACCTGGCTGCCGCCCTTCGTGACCGGTTGCATGGCGATCCTCATGGCGCTGACGGCCGGCATCGGCGGTCTGGGCCGGGGCGCGAGCGGCGAGACGGCGGAAGCGGAACGACGCGAGCGAGCCGTGCGCTTCCGCAACCGGCTGTTCGTACCGGCGCTCCTCATCCCGCTGGTCACCGTCGCGGCCACGCTACTCCTGCAGCACATCAGCTTCGGCGGGAAACCCTTGGTGCCAGCGAGGGACGCGACCCTGATCGGCCTGGGGTTGGCGGTGCTGGTGGCTCTGGCGGCGGGGATCCTCATGCTGCGGCAGAAGGCGACGGTACCGCTGGTGGAGGCGCGGCGGTTGCTGGACGCAGTGGGGTCGGTGGCGGTGCTGCCGCAGTTGCTGGCGGTCCTGGGGGCGTTATTCGCATTGGCGGGCGTGGGCCAGGTGGTGGCGGGGCTAGTCAGCCGCTTCATCCCGGTGGACAGCGCCTTCGCGGTGGTGGCGGCCTACGCCGTCGGCATGGCGCTCTTCACCATGGTCATGGGCAACGCGTTCGCCGCCTTCCCGGTCATGACCGCCGG
>DATGHI010000106.1:0-5131 GCA_035308065.1 Gammaproteobacteria bacterium
TGGACGAGGAGGACGTGAACGAGGAGCGGCGTCTGCAGTTCCGCTACGTAGACCTGCGCCGCCCGGTGATGCAGCAGCGTCTGCGCCTGCGCCACCGGATCGTCAGCACTCTGCGCAACCACCTGGACGAGAAGGGCTTCATCGACCTCGAGACCCCGATCCTCACCAAGCCGACGCCGGAAGGCGCGCGCGACTACCTGGTGCCGAGCCGCACCCATCCGGGGCGCTTCTTCGCGTTGCCCCAGTCGCCACAGATCTTCAAGCAGTTGCTCATGATGTCGGGCTTCGACCGCTACTACCAGATCGCGCGATGCTTCCGCGACGAGGATCTGCGCGCTGACCGCCAGCCGGAGTTCACCCAGCTCGACGTCGAGACCTCGTTCCTGGACGAGGCCGAGATCACCGGCATCATGGAAGGCATGATCCGCCACACTTTCAAGAGTGTCCTGGGCGTGGATCTGCCAGACCCGTTCCCGCGCCTCTCCTACGACGAGGCCATGCGCCGCTACGGCTCCGACAAGCCCGACCTGCGTATCCCGCTGGAACTGGTGGATGTGGCGGACCTGGTCAAGACCTGCGAGTTCAAGGTGTTCGCCGGCCCCGCCAACGACAAGCACGGCCGTGTGGCTGCACTGCGCCTGCCGAAGGGTGGCGAGATGCCACGCAGCGAGATCGACGATTGCACCGCCTACGTGGCGCGCTACGGCGCCAAGGGCCTCGCCTATATAAAGGTGAACGACGTGGCCAAGGGCAAGGAGGGCCTGCAGTCCCCCATCGTCAAGTTCCTCTCCGACGAGGCCATCGCTGGCATACTCAAGCGCACCGGCGCCGAGAACGGCGACCTAATCTTCTTTGGCGCAGACAAGGCACGGGTGGTGAGCGATTCCTTGGGCGCGCTGCGCCTCAAGCTCGGCCATGACCGCGGTCTGGTGAAGGAAGGCTGGGCGCCCCTGTGGGTGGTGGAGTTCCCCATGTTCGAGTGGGACGAGAAGGACAAGCGCTGGGTGTTCCTGCACCACCCTTTCACCGCGCCCCGGGTCACCGAGGTGGAGGAACTGGAGAAGGACCCGGGCGGGATCCGCTCCCGCGCCTACGACATGGTGCTGAACGGCACCGAGCTCGGCGGGGGTTCCATCCGCATCCACAACCAGGACATGCAAGCGGCGGTGTTCCGCATGCTCGGCATCAGCGACGAGGACGCGCGCCAGAAATTCGGCTTCCTGCTGGACGCGCTCAAGTCCGGTTGCCCGCCCCACGGTGGCATCGCGTTCGGCGTGGACCGGCTGGTGATGCTCATGACCGGTGCGCCCAACATCCGCGAGGTCATCGCCTTCCCCAAGACCCAGACTGCCTGGGATCCGCTCACCGATGCCCCCGGCACCGCCAGCGAGGAGCAGCTGAAGGAACTGCACGTCCGCGTGCGGCTGCCGGCTGCCGAGCCGAAGGCTTCCTGAACGAAGACTCCCTTAACGTATGCTGAAAAGTTCATCCCTGAACTTTTCAGTTCGCCGGGCAAAAGCGTGGTTTTGCCCGGCTCCATTCCCCTTTCGGGGAATGTGCGGCCCGTCCTTGGGCCGCAACGCAGCCGGCAGCTATGAGCACATTCAAACGTCCTGAGTCAGTCTTAGTGGTTGTGCACACAAGCGACGGCCAGGTACTGCAGTTGCTGCGCCGGGAACCGGAAGGCTTCTGGCAATCGGTCACTGGCAGCTTGAAGGAAGGCGAGACGCCCTTGAAGGCGGCGCTCCGGGAAGTGCGGGAGGAGACGGGATTGGATGCCTCCGCGGGCCTCACGGATGGCGGTTTCATCAACCGCTATCCCATCCATCCTGCCTGGCGGCACCACTTTGCCCCCGAAGTACAGGAAAACACCGAATATGTTTTCCATCTCGAAGTGGACAAATCCTGCGACGTGACCCTCTCCCCTGAACATCTCGAATACCGCTGGCTGCCGCGGGAGAATGCTGCTGCCGCCGCCGGTTCCGACACGGACCGGGCCGCGATCCTCGCACTGTTACCCCGGGTTTCCGTAGAGGCGTAAAATAAAGCCATGGCCGTCCCGGCTCTCGCTTACGATCTCTATACCGCCCTCGACGATGCGGCCTGCGACGCGCGCGTCCACGCCGCCAAGGCGAAGCTCGGGAAGAAACTCGTGGTGCTGGGTCACCACTACCAGCGGGCGGAGGTCTACCGCCACGCGGATCGGACCGGCGATTCCCTGAAGCTCGCGCGCCTCGCGGTTGAATGCGACGCCGAATACATCGTGTTCTGTGGCGTACATTTCATGGCCGAGGTGGCCGATATCCTCTCCCGTCCAGAGCAACAGGTCATCCTGCCCGACCTCGCGGCCGGCTGCTCCATGGCCGACATGGCGAACCTCGCCAAGGTGGAGACCGCCTGGCGGGAACTGGCCACGGTGCTGGACCCTGATGAGCAAGTCACGCCCATCACCTACATCAATTCCGCCGCGGACCTGAAGGCCTTCTGCGGCCGCCACGGGGGCATCGTATGCACCAGCACCAACGCCCCCGGCATCCTCACCTGGGCCTTCCGGCAGCGGCAGAAGGTGCTGTTCTTCCCGGACCAGCACCTCGGCCGCTGGACCGGCCACAAGCTTGGGCTAGAGCTGGATGAGATGGCGGTATGGGACTACCACAAGCCTCTGGGTGGGCTCATGCCGGAACAGATCCGCAAGGCCAAGGTGCTGCTCTGGAACGGCCATTGCTCCGTGCACCAGATGTTCCGTCCGGAACACGTGGACGCCTTCCGCGCGAAGTATCCCGGGGCCAAGGTTATCTGCCATCCGGAATGCGCCTACGCGGTGTGCCTCAAATCCGATTACGTGGGTTCCACCGAATACATCCTCGACACCGTGCACAAGGCCGAACCCGGCAGCCGCTGGCTGGTGGGCACGGAACTCAACCTGGTGAACCGCCTGCACGAAGAGATGAAGGGGAAGGGTGTCAACGTGCACTTCATGTCGCCCATGGTGTGCATGTGCTCCACCATGTACCGCATCGATCCGCAACATTTCGCATGGACGCTGGAGAATCTGGCAGAAGGGAACGTGGTGAATCGGATCACGGTGCCGGAGCCTGATGCGGGGCAGGCGAAGGTCGCACTCGAAAGAATGCTGAGCGTTTCGGCTTAAATCCTAAGATTCAAGAATCTTCTAACCATTCCTGGTGTCGCGCCCAGCCCGGACATCCATGTCCGGTCCTCAAGCATTGACGAAGCTGTGCTTCGTCAATGCTTCAGCCCCTTATCCCGTCCCCGCCGCCGGTGATAGGTGTCTTGACGGGACCAAGTTGCTTTGTGATCCAGTCGTTGACGATGGTCTCCAGCACGCTCAGGGGCACCGTGCCGTTCTCCAGGATCACGTCGTGGAAACCGCGGATGTCGAACTTGGGACCGAGCCGCTGTTCAGCGCGCTTGCGCAGTTCCTGGATCTTGATCTCGCCCACCATGTAGGAGAGCGCCTGGCCCGGCCAGGCGATGTAGCGGTCCACTTCAGTGTTGATGTTCTGCTCCGTGAGCGCGGTGTTGTTGCGGAACATCTGCACCGCCTGTTCCCGGGTCATGCCGAAGTCGTGGATTCCCGTGTCCACCACCAGGCGCACAGCGCGCCACATCTGGTAGGACAGCATGCCGAACTCCAGGTAAGGATCCGGCTGGTTCGTCTTGGGATCGTTGTATACGCCCATCTCACCGCAGAGCGTCTCCGTGTACAGCGCCCAGCCCTCGCCGTAGACGTTGAAGTAGCCGAAGCGACGGAAGTTGGGCAGGTCGGTCATCTCGGTGGCGAGGGAGAGCTGCAGCGCATGGCCCGGCCGACCCTCGTGGCAGGTGAGCACCGGGATCTCGTATTTCGGGCGGGTCTCGGGTTTGTAGAGGTTCACCACCATGAACGCGGCGCGGGTGCCGTCGGCGGAGGGTTGGTCGGAATAGGCGGGATAGGTGTTGGGCGCCTGGTCCGCGGGGATCACCGAGATGCCCCAGGGGATGCGCGGCAGGTGGCCGAATTCCTTCACCAGCAGGGGATCGATGGTCTTGGCCTCGGCCTTGTAGGCCTCCAGCAGGTCGTCCGGGTTCTTGTAGTAGAACCGGGGATCCGTGCGCAGGTAATGCAGGAAATCCTGAAACGAACCCTTGAAACCGGTCTTGGCGATCACCGCCAGCATCTGCTTGTGGATCTCGGCCACCTTTTGCAGGCCGAGCTGGTGCACCTGTTCCGGCGTCATATCGGTGGTGGTGAAGTGCCGCACCAGGTAGGCGTAGTAGTTCTTGCCGTCCGGCAGGGTGGTGACGGCGAGAGCGGTGCGCGCGTTAGGGAGATAGCTGCCGTTGAAGAAGGTCTGGAGCTTCTGGTAGCCCGGGATCACCACGCCGCTGATGGCGGCCTTGGCCTGGGCCTGCAGCTCACCCCACGTCTTGGCGTCGATCTGCACGCCGGGGGCCAGCTTCTCGAAGGGGGCGTAGAACGGGCTCTTGGTGGGATCGGTGACGATGTTGTCCGCGATTTGCTGCGGGATGCGCTTCGCCACCACCTGTGGGAGGACGCGCTTCTCGGCCACGCCCTGCTGCAGCAGGGCGATCGTCTGGTCCATGTAGGGGCCGAAGGTCTGCAGGCGTTTCAGCCAGTCCTGGTAATCCTTGAGCTTCTCGAAGCGCAGCGACTGGGTGGCGATGTCGCCCACGGTCTGGATGCCGCCCAGCTGGGTCAAGGGGAACAGGTATTCGTGGAAGTTGTAGGAATCCAGGGAATCCTGGTGCTCCCACTTGAAGAGGTCGTAGCTCACTTGGTCCTGGGGGGCGAGCTGGGCTCGGTCGATCTTGGCGAGTTCGTCCAGGGCTTGCTGGTCCTCGGCGTGGGAGCGGTCGATGGCGGCCATGCTCACATCCGGCCAGAGGTCGTTGAAGCGGTAGTCGCCGAGGTCGGAGGCGTTGAGCGGGTTCTCGCGCATGGCGCGGTCCCATTCCCGGTCGAAGAGCGCGTGCAGCGCCGCCGCCGTCGCTCCGGGATTGGCCACAGACACGACCGGAGTGGAACCGGCCGCGGGGATCGGGGTGACGGGGTCCGCCGCGAGTGCGGGCAGGCAGACGGCGAGGGCGGTTGCGATGATCGGTAGCA
>DATGHI010000107.1:0-4101 GCA_035308065.1 Gammaproteobacteria bacterium
CCACCCCTACGAATCCTTCACTCCGGTGCTGGACTTCCTGCGCCAGGCGTCGGTGGACCCCAAGGTGCTGGCCATCAAGCAGACGCTGTACCGCACCGGTCCGGATTCGCCCATCGTGGACGCGCTGTTGGCCGCGGCCCACGCCGGCAAGGAAGTGACGGTGGTCATCGAGCTCAGGGCCCGTTTCGACGAGGCGGACAACATCGCGCTCGCCAATCGCCTGCAGGAAGCGGGCGCCCACGTGGTGTACGGCATCGTGGGCTACAAGACCCATGCCAAGATGATCCTGGTGGTGCGCCGCGAGGGCCGGCACCTGCGCCGCTACGTGCACCTGGGAACGGGCAACTACCATCCGAAGACCGCGCGCATCTATACCGACTACAGCCTGTTCACCGCCGACAACGACGTGGGCGAAGACGTAAACCGCATCTTCCTGCAGCTCACCAGTCTCGGGAAGCTCCACAAGCTCAGCAAGCTCAAGCAGTCGCCGTTCACGCTGCACACCGACGTCATCGAGATGATCGAGCGGGAACGCAAGAACGCCCAGGCCGGGAAGCCGGCGCGCATCATCGCCAAGCTGAACGCGCTCACGGAACCCTCCGTGATCCAGGCGCTGTACCGCGCCGGCATGGCGGGGGTAAAGATCGACCTCATCGTGCGCGGCGTCTGCTGCCTGCGCCCCGGCATCCCCGGGGTCTCGGAGCAGATCAAAGTGCGCTCCATCCTCGGCCGCTTCCTGGAACACACTCGGGTCTACTGCTTCCACAACAACGGCAAGCGCGAGCTCTATTGCGCAAGCGCCGACTGGATGGAACGCAACTTCTTCCGCCGCGTGGAGGTCTGCTTCCCAGTCACCCAGAAGAAGCTCCGGGACCGGCTGCTCATCGACCTCAAGCGCTACCTCAAGGACAACACCGGCGCCTGGCAACTGCATGCCGACGGCCGTTACCGGCGGCATTCTGCAAAAGGCAAGAAAGCCCATAGCGCGCAGCAGGAGTTGCTGGCGCAATACGCGACTTGAAGTCCTAGCTCACCTTGAGGGTAAAACCCAAGTCACGGAGATTCCGGGTTTCTTCTTCGAGGTCCGCCTGCAGCAACGGGCGGTGCTTGAGCCAGCCCTTCTGGAACTTGAGCCGCAACAGGCTCCCCCGGGCGCGGAAGGCGAAACGCGGCTCTTCCACCTCATGGGCGCGGTGCAGGGCATAGGCGAGGCGCAAGAGCGCCGTGAGCCGCCGGGCGCGGACCTGCTGTAGTCCGGCGAACCTCTCGAAGAGGTCCCTATCCACCCGCCCACGGTGGCTACGAACGAGCGCCGCCAGGAGCTGCTGTTCGCTGCGGGCGAAGCCCGCCATGTCGGCGTTGGCGAGGATGTAGGCGCCGTGCTTGTGGTAACCGCTGCGGGCCACAGCCCGGCCGCATTCGTGCAGGAGCGCCGCCCAGGCCAGCATCCGGCGCCCCTCTTCGCCGAGGTCCCAGCCGTTGGAGCCGCGGGCGAGCTTGTGGACCGTGGTCGAAACCCGATCGGCCTGCTCCCGGTCCACGCCGTAGCGCTCCGCCAGGCTGTCCACGGCAGCGGAACGCACGTCCCGGTCCTTGAGGCGGCCCACCAGGTCCAGCAGCACACCCTCGCGTAGCGCCCCCGGGGCCACCGCCATGCGGTCGAGGTCGAGGGCCTCGAACACCGCCTGCAGCACCGCCACGCCGCCGGCGAACACCGGCGCACGCTCGGCCTTCAAGCCTGGCAGGTCAAAGCGCCGCACATGACGGCGTTGCGCCAGGAGTTCCCCGAGCCGGGCGAGATCCTCACGGGTGATGTCGCCGCGGGTCCAACCCAGCGCCTCCAGCACGTTGCCCACGGCGCGGATGGTGCCGGAGGAGCCCAAGGCCCGGCGCCAGCCGGCGCGGCGCAGCGCCGCCTCCACTGGTTCCAGGCGGCGGCGCGCCGCCAGTAGCGCCTCGGCGTAGCTCGCGCGGGTCACGCCGGCGCGCTGAAAATACTGGTCGGTGATGGCCACGGAGCCCATGGCCAGGCTCTCCATGAGCTTGGGTTCGTTGCCCTGGCCGACGATGAGTTCGGTGCTGCCGCCGCCGATGTCCACCACCAGGCGACGCTCGCGGCTCTGGGGCATGTAGGCGCAGACGCCGCGGTAGATGAGGCGCGCCTCCTCGATGCCGCTGATGACCTCGATGGGATGGCCCAGCATGCGGCCGCATTCAGCCAGGAAGTCCTGGCTGCCGCGGGCGCGGCGCAGGGTGTTGGTACCCACGGCGCGCACGTACTCCGGGTTGTAGCCCGAGAGCCGGTCGCCGAAGCGCTTCAGGCAGGCGAGCGCCCGTCCTTCCGCCCTGCGGGTGACGCGCCCGCGGGCGTCAAGGCCCGAGCCGAAGCGCAGCATCTCGCGCATGCTGTCCAGCACTTCGATGCGCCGGCCCGTGACCTGGGCTACCAGCAGATGGAAGCTGTTGGAGCCTAGATCGACAGCCGCAAGCACGTGGGAAGTTGGTCGCTTCTTCATCGATTTACAAACCCGGTCGGGCCTGGCTAGTTTCTAGATTACCCCTAAAAATCAGAGATTTTGCTTTCCGGCAAGGCAAAAATGGCCGAGCAACCGGAGTGTGCTCTTGGTGCACATGAGGGTTCGCCGCATACGGCGAACGATGCTATTTTTCGCCGCTCCCGGACATCCTGTCCTCCGCGGCATTAGGCCGTCCTGGCCAACACGCGGCCGGGGAGCAAAAGATCGATTTTTAGCCGGGGGTCTGAGCTGTGGTGCCCGAGAGATGCCTGATATCCATCCCTTCCACGAAATAGAACACCTGCTCGCTCACGTTCTTGGCATGGTCGCCGATGCGCTCCAGGGCGCGGGTGAGCCACAGGATGTAGAGCATGCGGCGGATGTCCCTCGGGTCCCGGCTCATGGCCTCCATGCAGCGGCCGTTGATCTTCTCGTACTGCTGGTCCACGGACTCGTCCCGGCGCAGCACGTCCCGGGCCAGGCGCACGTTGTAGCTCTCGAAGGCGGTGATGGCGTCGCGCACCATGTCCTTCACGTCATCGCCAAGCGCCCCCAGTTCCCGGTAGTTGTCCCGGGGCCGGTCCAACTCCGACAGGTTCACCGCCATGCGCGCCACCTTCTCCGCCTCGTCGCCGATGCGCTCCAGGTCCGAGGTGATCTTGATGACCGCCAGCACGTAGCGCAGGTCCATGGCGGTGGGCTGGCGGCGCACGATCACTTGGCTGCATTCGTCGTCGATGGCGACTTCCAGGTGATTGACCCGGTAGTCGGCCACTTCCACCTGGTGCGCCATGGCGGCATCGCCTGAGACCAGGGCCTTCACCGCCGTGGTGATCTGCTGCTCCACCGTATGGCCCATCTCCAGCGTCAGGGTGCGGATACGGGTCAGGTCCTCGTTGAAGGCGTGGGAGATGTGGGTGCTTAAGTCTTGCTCTTCCATTTGAAGCCCCTCCAATAGGAGGCTTTCCGGTACTTGTTCCAACTCAGGCGGGGTGGGTCAACTCATGGACATACGACGGCAGTTCCGCCGCATGTCTCGATTCAAGCTCGAACAGCTCGAGCCTGGTGAGAGCGTGGGTCACGGCGCGCCAGCTCTCGTCGGCCAGGAGCCGGATGTCGCCCGAGATGCTGCTCAAGGGCGGCAGGAAACTCGCCTCCGCCAGCACCGGTTCCTCGCCCAAGAGCGCCCAGAGGTGGGTGACGAAGCTGTCGTCGCCCACGAAGGCCACGCGCCGGAGCAGTTCCGGGGCGGCGCCGTAGTAGAGAGCCACGGGCTGCACCGGCACGCCCGCCTCCACCGCCACTTGCAGCAGGCGCGGCCGGAAGCGCTGAGGTTTGACCGCGGGGCCGCTGGTGCCCTCCGGGAAGGCCGCGATCGCTTCGCCCGCTTTCAGGCGTTTCAGCATGCGTGCGTGCAGGCGTTGCAGGCTCGCGTGGGAACCGCGGCGCACGAACTCCGTGCCGCCCACTTCCGCGAGCCAGCCCAGGAGCGGCCAGCGGCTCACTTCCGCCTTGGCGACGAAGCAGGCGTCGGTGGCCGAGGCCAACACCAGGATGTCCAGCCAGGAGATGTGGTTCGCGAGCA
>DATGHI010000108.1:0-3914 GCA_035308065.1 Gammaproteobacteria bacterium
GCCCTGGTGGCGGGCGGCGCCATGGGCAACGTCTGGGACCGCTTGGCGATCGGCTACGTGGTGGATTTCCTGCAGTTCCACTGGCAGGGCTGGTATTTCCCGGCGTTCAACGTGGCGGATTCCTGCATCACCGTGGGCGCAGCGCTCTTGATCCTGGACGGGATCATCCTGCAGCGGCGTACGGGCGTAAAATAAGATCATGGGCGAGGCCGCTGATTTATGCGAGCATCGCTCGCATCGGCCGAGCGCCCCGACAGGATGTCGGGGCTGGGATTGATAGAAGCTGCAAACCTACGCCAGGGACGGCAGCTCAAACTGGATGTAATAGTGGAAATATTACTCGCCAATCCTCGGGGCTTCTGCGCCGGCGTCGACCGCGCCATCGAGATCGTGGAACGCGCCCTGGAGATCTACGGCGCGCCCATCTACGTGCGCCACGAGGTGGTGCACAACCGCTACGTGGTGGACCGGCTGCGGAACCTGGGGGCGGTGTTCGTGGACGAACTACACCAGGTTCCCGACGGCGCCATCGTGATCTTCAGCGCCCACGGCGTCTCCAAGGCAGTGCGCGTCGAGGCGGAGAGCCGGAACCTGCGGGTGTTCGATGCCACCTGTCCGCTGGTGACGAAGGTGCACATGGAGGTGAGCCGTTATGCCCGCGACGGGCTGGACGTGGTGCTCATCGGCCACGCCGGCCACCCGGAGGTGGAGGGCACCATGGGCCAGTTCGACACGCGCTACGGCGGCGCCATCCACCTGGTGGAGACGCCGGCGGACGCGGATAAACTCAAGCCCAGGGACCCGGCCAAGGTGGCCTTCGTCACCCAGACGACGCTCTCCATGGACGACACGGCGCGGGTGATCGATGCCCTGCGCGCCCGTTTTCCCGACGTCCAGGGTCCGCGCAAGGACGACATCTGCTACGCCACCCAGAACCGCCAGGATGCCATCAAGAAGCTGGCGCGTCGCTGCGAGGTGATGTTGGTGGTGGGCTCGCGTAACAGTTCCAATTCCAACCGCCTGCGGGAGATCGCCGAAGCGGAGGGAGCCACCGCCCACCTCATCGACGGACCCGAAGACCTGCGGCCGGAGTGGTTCGCGGGCAAGCGCGCGGTGGGGGTCACCGCCGGGGCATCGGCTCCGGAAGTGCTCGTGCAGAGGGTGGTGGCCAGGCTCAAGGAATGGGGCGGACAGACCGTGAACGAGACCCCGGGCATCCCTGAACATGTGGAATTCGCGTTGCCCAAGGTGCTTAGGCCCGCCAACCGGGCTTGAGGCCATGCCCTGGGGAGGGGGCTACCAGGCCATGCCCACGGCTGGACTGACTCCAGGCCCAAGCCGCTTTTTCTATATACTTTGGCCCTATACCAAGACATGGATCACGGGGAAGTCCAGGGGTAATGGCGCGCAAGCAAAGCGTGATCGTGGTGGGGGCGGGCGTCGTGGGGCTGTTGACGGCCCACGAGTTGTCGCGCGCCGGATTCGCCGTGACCCTGGTGGAGCGCGGCCTCACCGGGCGCGAGGCCTCGCGCGCCGCCGCGGGGATACTCTCGACGTTGTTTCCCTGGCGCTCGCCGCGTCCGCTGGCGCTGCTGTCGCGCTGGAGCCAATCCTCCTACGCGATGCTGGCGGACGATGTGCGCCGCGCCAGCGGCATCGATCCCGAATGGACCGCGAGCGGTCTCCTGTGTTTCGACCTCAGCGAGCGCGAGGCCGCCCAAGGCTGGGCACAGACTACCGGGCGCGCCATCGATTTCCTGGACGCACACGAGGTCCGTAAGCAGGAGCCGGCTCTGGCCGAACATGCACGGCCCGCGATCTTCCTGCCGGGCATCGCCCACATCCACATCTCGCGTTTCCTGCGGGCGCTGCGCGAGGCGCTGCTGAACGAAGGCATCCCCATCAAGGAGGAGACCGCCGTCACCGGCATCCTGGAGAGCGGCGGGCAGGCGCAGGGGGTGCGCACCGAAGCGGGCGAGCTGCGCGCGGACCACGTGGTCATCACCGCCGGCGCCTGGAGTGCGGGACTCGTCGCGAGCTTCGGCATCCAACTGCCGGTGGAGCCGGTGCGCGGACAGATCATCCAGTTCAAGGGCCCGCCCGGCCTGCTGGGGCGGGTATTGTGCCAGGGCGAGCGCTACCTGTTGGCGCGCCGCAGCGGCGAGATCCTGGTGGGCAGCACGCGCGAGATGGTGGGTTTCGACAAGGACATCACCACGGAGGCCCGCGAGGAACTCACCAGGGTGGCGGGCGAATTGCTGCCGGTGCTGAAGGGCGCGTCTCCCATGCGGCAATGGAGCGGCTTGAGGCCGGGCTCACCGGAGGGCATCCCCTATATCGGCTCCCACAGCAAGCTCAAGGGGCTGTGGTTCAACACCGGTCACTACGCCTACGGCGTGACCCTGGCGCCCGGTTCGGCACGACTGTTGGCGGACCTGATGGCGGGACGTCCGCCCATCCTGGACCCCGTGCCCTACAAGCCCGACCGCTGAAGCGTGGACTTTGGGTGTTTTTTGCGCATATACTTTTAACTTAATGTTCCATGGACCCGTGAATAGT
Organism: Gammaproteobacteria bacterium; assembly: GCA_035308065.1. Taxonomy (GTDB): domain Bacteria; phylum Pseudomonadota; class Gammaproteobacteria; order Natronospirales; family REEB76; genus DASUBN01. The sequence continues at coordinate 2,560 of DATGHI010000108.1, forward strand.
GCCTGACTCCCATCGCCATCCCCTGAGCGGCCCGGCCCTCGCGGCCCACCTCGAGAAACACGGGGTGATCCCGACACCACAGCGCCTGCAGATAGCGGAAGTGCTTTTCCGCCGGCCCCAGCACCTGTCGGCTGACCAGATCATGGCCGCGGTGAACCGCGGCGAGACAGCGAGCGTCTCGAAGGCCACGGTGTACAACACCCTGAAGCTCTTCTCCGACAAGGGATTGGTGCGGGAAGTCATCGTGGATCCGGCGCGGGTGTTCTACGATTCCACCACCGGCTCCCACCATCACATCTACAACGTGGACAGCGGCGAGCTGCAGGACATCCCCTCCCATGAGGTGGCCTTCTCGAAGCTGCCGGACCTGCCGGAAGGCATGCAGCCGGATGGCATCGAGGTCATCATGCGGGTGCGCAAGCGCCGGGATTGACTGGCGGGTTGCCGCGCGATTCCTTTATACTTCGCGCCCTGTCTTTAAGTCTAAAACGTGCCGGCGTAGGCGAGCAGAGATAGCTGCGAGCGCCGTTACAGGGTTCGCAGCGAGAGCTGCGAACGGCCCGCTAGGACGGCGTGACTGGGGCCGGCAGGTTCTGTGCGCTTACGCTAGGGACGGCAGAACGAAGGTCAAAAATGTGCCGGCGTAGGCGAGCAGCATAGCTGCGAGCGCCGTTACAGGATGTAACGGCTGTGGTCGGTAAGAATGATAGGCTAACGCCATGGATGGCGCCGCAAGAGTAAAAAATGTGCCGGCGTAGCTCAGTTGGTAGAGCAACGCATTCGTAATGCGTGGGTCGGGGGTTCGATTCCCTCTGCCGGCACCATTCTCAATCAACGACTTAGCTGTATCTTTTTCCTTCTCGTTGACTTCAATCATTGAGTTTGCCATAGCTACGCCATAGTTGCGCTGCGCAACGGGAGCGAAACATGGCGACGATACGCAAACGACCTGGCCCGCGCGGGGCTACCGTCTGGCAAGCCCAGATCATCCGCCTTGGATTCAAGCGGCAATACCGGACCTTCGACTCCAAAGGTGACGCGGAGTCGTGGGCTCGGCGTGTCGAGGCCGAGATGGACGCTGATCTGTGGCAGGACCGTTCGGAGGGCGACCGAACGACTGTGGCACAGGCGTTGGGACGCTATCTGGCAGAGGTCACCCCACATAAGGCAGCGACCACGGCGGCAAACGAGCGCACGCGGATTCTACGCCTGCAGAAAGGCCCCCTCAGCCACGTTTCTCTCTCGCGGGTCACGGGCCGGGACGTGGCGGATTTCATACGGGCGCGTCAACGCGATGGTGTGAAGCCGGCAACGATCGTGAGTGAGCTCGCTTCGTTGAGCCACCTCTACACGGT
>DATGHI010000109.1:0-4155 GCA_035308065.1 Gammaproteobacteria bacterium
GCTTCGGCTTCGATGTGGCCTACACCTCGGTGTTGAAGCGCGCCATCCGCACCCTGTGGGTGGTGCAGGAGGAGCTGGACCTCATGTGGATACCGGTGCACAAGGACTGGCGCCTGAATGAACGCCACTACGGCGCACTGCAGGGCTTGAACAAGGCCGAGACCACGCGCCAGTACGGCGAGGAACAGGTGAAGATATGGCGCCGGAGCTATGACATCCGGCCGCCGGCGCTCACCAAGAAGGACCCGCGCCACCCGAAGCAGGATCCCCGTTATGCAGACCTGAAGGCAAAGGAGTTGCCGGACACCGAGAGCCTCAAGGACACCGTGGCCCGCTTCGTGCCCTACTGGCGCTCGAAGATCCTGCCGGCCATGAAGCGCGGCGAGCGGGTCATCGTGGTGGCCCACGGCAACTCCCTGCGCGCCCTGGTGAAGCATCTGGACGGCATGGGTGAGGACGAGATCGTGGCCCTGAACATCCCCACCGGCGTGCCCCTGGTCTACGAGTTCGACCGCAAGTTCCAGGCCAAACGCCACTATTACCTGGGGGACGCCGCCAAGGTGGCCGCGGCTGCCGCGGCCGTAGCCAACCAGACCAGGGCCTGAGCCCCTGAAATAATCCCGTATCCCCCCAGGTCTTTATAAGGTTATGCCGCAGGAACTTGGGGGGGAAATGGCGGGGAATCCCGGCAAACTCGGGCGATTCGAGCAGACGGTGCTCCCGCACCTGGACGCCGCCTACAGCCTCGCCCGCTGGCTGACCCGCAACGAGCACGATGCCGAGGACGTGGTCCAGGAAGCCGTGCTCCGCGCCTTCCGCTTCTTCGAGTCCTTCCACGGCGGCGAACCCCGCCAGTGGCTCCTCAAGATCGTCCGCAACACCTTCTACACCTGGTACGACAAGAACCGTAAACACGCCCATACCGAGACGTTGGGGGACGAGGCCATGGACATCCCGGGGAATGAAATGACCCCGGAAGAAGTCCTTATAAAGGAACACGGTGCCCAGGTCCTGAAGGATGCCATCGGCACCCTGCCGCTGGAGTTCCGCGAAGTGCTGCTGTTGCGCGAGTTCGAAGGTTATTCTTACAAGGAGATCGCGGATATCGTCGAGGTGCCCATCGGCACCGTGATGTCGCGGCTCTCCCGCGCGCGCCAGCACCTGAAGGATCGGCTGGGGGGCAAGGTGGACGGAGGACGGGCTTGAACTGCAAGGAACTCGAGGCGCTGCTGGACCCCTACCTGGACGGCGAACTGGACACCGCCCAGCAGAGCAGCGTGGAACAACACTTGGAAGGCTGTGCCGACTGCCGGCACAGGTTGGAAGACTTGCGCGCCCTGCATAAGGCCCTGCAGTCAAAGGATCTCCGTTTCCAGGCCAGCGACACCCTGAAGCAGCGCCTGCAGGGCGAGCTCGAGAAAGCCGCCGCCCGCGAAGCCCGGCCCCGATGGCCGCGCTATGCAGCCGCCGCGGCCGTGGTCGCCGTGGCCGTGACCCTCGCCTGGGTCTTTCTGCCGCTAGGCCACGGCGGCGAGGACGAGGACGACGCCATGGCCGACGCCGCCATCGCCGAACACGCCCAGGCCCTCTCAGCAAAACACCTCACCGACCTCGTCTCCGCCGATCCCGCCGCGGTCCAGTCCTGGTTCACCGGGAAACTTCCCTTCAACCCGCCGGTGCATGACTTCGCCGCCCAGGGCTACACCCTGGTGGGCGCACGCCTCGACCACGTGAAGGACGAGCCGGCGGCGGCGCTGGTCTATCAGCACGGCGCGGACTATGTCACCGTGTTCGTCTGCCCGGCCCTGAAAGCCGGCGACACTGACCTGGATGCGGACAACGATTCCGGCTATGACATCGTCTACTGGAACCAGGGCGCCTTGAGCTTCTGGGTGGTCGGAAAGCTCGACCCCGCCGAACTCAAGCGCTTCAGCGAGAGCCTGCACGCCAGCATCTGAGCTCAGGGGCGCCCGCCCCGCTTTCCCGGTAAAATGGCCGCCCTCGTATTCCAAGGGATGCTTTTCCATGCGTTTCGAGAAGATCAACGCCGTGGTCTCCGGCGGCGCCTCGGGGCTCGGTCTCGCCACCTGTGAGCGGGTGATCAAGGCCGGTGGCAAGGTGGCCATGCTCGACATGAACGAGCCGCAGGGCCAGGAGGCTGCGAAGAAGCTCGGCGCCCACGCGCTCTTCATCAAGACCGACGTCAGCTCCGAGAAGGACGTGAACGCGGCCATGGCGCGGGCCAAGGACGCCTTCGGCGGCCTGCAGCTCGCCGTCAACTGCGCCGGCATCCTGGGTGCAGGCCGCGTGCTCGGCAAGGAAGGCCCCATGGCCTCCGATTTCTTCGCCAAGGTGGTGGGCGTGAATCTGGTGGGCAGCTTCAACCTCATCAAGGCCGCCGCCAACATCATGCAGACCAATGCCCCCAACGAAGACGGGGAGCGCGGCGTGATCGTGAACACCGCTTCGGTGGCCGCCTACGAGGGCCAGATCGGCCAGGCCGCCTACTCCGCCTCCAAGGGCGGCGTGGTGGGCATGACGCTCCCCATCGCCCGCGAGTTCGCCCGCTTCGGCATCCGCGTCATGACCATCGCTCCCGGCATCTTCTGGACGCCCATGATGGCCGGCATGTCCGAGGAAGTGCAGAAGTCCCTGGGCGCCCAGGTGCCCTTCCCCTCGCGCCTCGGCAGACCTGAGGAATACGCCCAGCTGGTGCAGCAGATCTGCGAGAGCGTGATGTTGAACGGCGAAACCATCCGCCTGGATGGCGCCATCCGGATGCAGCCCAAATGAGGTAGGCCCGCGCCCTCCGGGGCGGTAAAATATGGCCTATCAGGGAGCCCCTGCCACGCAGGGGCTCTTCATTTGGGCTACAAGCTATAAGGCCTGAGAAATTAGAGATTTTGGCCGCTGGCTAGGCAAAAATGACCGAGCAACCGGAGCGTACTTTTGGCGTACGTGAGGATTGCGAGGACATTTTTAACAACGCCAGCGGACAAAAGATCAATTTCCGAAATAAGAACCACATGCAAACCCAACGGGATGTAATGCAATACGATGTCGTGGTGGTGGGCGCCGGTCCCGCCGGCCTCGCCTTCGCCATCCGCTTGAAGCAACTCGCACCCGGAAAAACCGTCTGCGTGCTGGAGAAAGGCTCCCAGGTGGGCGCCCACATCCTCTCCGGCTGCGTGCTGGAACCTGCTGCCCTGGATGAGCTGTTGCCAGAGTGGCGCAAGACGCCGCCCGAGATCTGTGTACCTGCCGCCAAAGACCAGTTCCTGTTCTTCACTAAAGCCCGCCGCTACCGCCTGCCCACGCCGCCGCAGATGAAGAACCACGGCAACTTCATCGTCTCCCTGGGCTCGCTCTGCGCCTGGTTGGGCAAGCAGGCGGAAGCCCTGGGGGTGGACGTGTTCCCCGGTTTCAGCGCCGTCGCGCCCTTGATCGAGGGCGGCAAGGTCATGGGCGTGCGCTGCGGCGACATGGGCCTGAATAAAGACGGGACGGCGGGACCCAACTTCGCCGCCGGCGCGGACATCCACGCGGGCACAACGGTGCTCGCGGAAGGCTGCCGCGGCAGCGTGAGCAAGCAGCTCATCAATGAATTCCGCCTCGATGCCGACTGCTCACCCCAGACCTACGGCCTTGGCTTCAAGGAACTTTGGCGCGTGCCCGCCGGGCGCGTGCAGCCCGGTCTCATCCAGCACAGCGTCGGCTGGCCGCTGGACACCAGAACCTATGGCGGCAGCTTCCTCTATCACCTGGACCAGGACCGGGTGTACGTGGGTTTCGTGGTGGGTCTCGATTACCAGGATCCCAATTTCCAGCCCTTCGAGGCCTTCCAGCAGTTCAAGAACCATCCGAGCGTGAAGCCGTTGCTGGAAGGAGGCGAGATCCTTTCCGCCGGGGCCCGCTCGCTGATTGAAGGGGGTTTGCAATCACTCCCCAAGCTGGAGATGCCCGGCGCCTTGCTGATAGGTGATGCTGCTGGGACGCTCAATGTGCCCAAAATCAAGGGCGTACATCTCGCCATGCGCTCCGGCATGTTGGCCGCCGAACATCTCGCGGAACGAGGAAACAGCGAAGGCTTCGACGCCCGTTGGCGCAAGTCACCTTCCGCGAAGGAACTTCATAGGGTGCGCAACATTCGTCCCG
>DATGHI010000110.1:0-2110 GCA_035308065.1 Gammaproteobacteria bacterium
TCCACCCTGGTGAGCCTGCTGCCGCGGTTTTACGACCCCACCCGCGGGATGATCCTCCTGGACGGACGGAATCTGCGCGATTACCAACTCGCTAACCTGCGCGAGCAGATCGCCATGGTCAGCCAGGACGTTATGTTGTTCAACGACAGCATCCGCAACAACATCGCCTACGGTTCGCTGGAGCGGCGCAACGACACCGACATCCATACGGCGGCGGAGGCGGCCTACGCCATGCCCTTCATCCAGCGCCTGCCCCAGGGCTTGGACACGGTGGTGGGGGACCGCGGCGTGCTGCTTTCCGGCGGCGAGCGTCAGCGCATCGCCGTGGCCCGGGCACTGCTCAGGAATGCGCCGCTACTGATCCTGGATGAGGCCACCTCGGCCCTGGACAGCGAGTCGGAGCGTCACATCCAGGCGGCACTGGAGAAACTCATGGCGGACCGCACCACCCTGGTCATCGCCCACCGGCTCTCCACGGTGGAACGCGCCGACCGGATCGTAGTGCTCGACCGGGGACGCATCGTGGAGATGGGCAGGCATTCAGAGCTCATCGCCAAGGGCGGACAGTACGCGGCGCTGCACCGCCTCCAGTTCCGCGACGGCGACGACAGCTAAGCCATGTGGGCGTTCTCCCGCTGGCTGCAGAAGACCTGGTATTCGCCCTATCCCGTCTGGTTCTTCATCCCACTGGCCTGGGTTTTCTGGCTGCTCGCCGCCCTGCGCCGCGTCGCATACCGACTCGGGATCCTGCGCACCGCGGCATTGCCCGTGCCCGTGGTGGTGGTGGGCAACATCAGCGTAGGCGGCACCGGCAAGACCCCATTCGTCATTTGGCTCGCGAACGAACTCCGCGGCCGGGGTTTCAAGCCGGGCATCGTCACCCGCGGCTACGGCGCCGCGATGGGTGACCCCCGTCTCGTGCCCGCGGGGAGCGGCGTGGATGAAGCGGGGGATGAGGCGCTGCTGTTGGCACGTCACGGCGGCGTGCCGGTAGCGGCGGGCCATGATCGGGTGGCGGCGGCAAGGCTGCTGTTGGCTTTCGGCGTGGACGTGATCTTGAGCGACGACGGCCTGCAGCATTATCGGCTGCCGCGGGTCCACGAGATCGCGCTAGTGGACGGCGCGCGGGGCCTGGGCAACGGCTGGCTGCTGCCGGCAGGCCCCTTGAGGGAATCGGAGCACCGGCTCGAGACCATGCACCAAGTAGTCATCAAGGAGACGCCGGGCGGCGCATTCACCTGGCCTGACGCGGTTCGCATGCGTCTAAGTGTCGACACCGCTGTGTCGCTCCGGGACGGCAGCCGCGCAGTTTTGAATTCGTTCTCCGGACGGAAGGTGCACGCGGTGGCCGGGATCGGCCATCCGCGGCAGTTCTTCGCCACCCTGGAAGCTGCGGGCCTCATGGTGGACAGCCGTGAACTACCTGATCACGCGCGGCTCGAGACCGCAGACCTTGCCTTCGACGACACGGCACCCGTATTCATGACCGAGAAAGACGCCGTAAAATGCACGGGACTGGGCCTCACGAACCATTGGTATGTGGAGGCCGCCGCCAGCTTCGATGCACCGGGCGCGGCACGGGTCGTGCAAGCCATCGTGGACAAGCTTAGAACGAGGTAATCCATGGATTCCAAGCTGCTCGAGATACTGGTCTGCCCGTTGTGCAAGGGCCCGCTAGTCTATCGCAAGGCCGAGGGCGAACTGGTGTGCAAGGCCGACCGGCTCGCCTACCCCATCCGCGAGGGCATCCCCGTGATGCTGGAGGAAGAGGCACGGGAGTTGAAGGCGGGCGAGGAAATCTGATGCGGTTCACGGTGGTCATCCCTGCGCGCTACGGAGCCCAGCGCCTGCCGGGCAAGCCCCTGGCGGAACTGAACGGACGGCCGCTGATATGGCATGTGTGGGAGTGCGCGCAGCGCAGCGGCGCCGCGCAGGTGATCGTCGCCACCGACGATGCGCGAGTGGAGGCCGCCTGCAAGAGTGCCGGCGTGGAGGTGGAGATGACCTCCGTGGGCCACGTCTCCGGCACCGACCGGATCGCCGAAGTGGCGGCGCGCCGCGGTTGGGACGACGGGGAGATAGTGGTGAACCTGCAGGGAGACGAGCCCCT
>DATGHI010000111.1:0-2580 GCA_035308065.1 Gammaproteobacteria bacterium
GGGATGAAGTACAGGCCGGGCTCGATGGTGACCACGAAGTTCTCCCCTAGGGTGCGGGTAGTGCGCAGGTACGGATGGCCTTCCGGTTTCGGCAAGGTACCGCCTTCGGGCGCAGCCATGAAGCCGCCCACGTCGTGGGTCTGGAGGCCGAGGAGATGCCCGAGGCCGTGGGGCAGGAAGCTGCTGCTGATGCGCTGTTCGAAGATGGCTTCCGCCGGCAATTTCACGAAGCCGAAATCCTCCAGCAGCCGTGACACCGCCCGGTGAGATTCCAGGTGTAGGACCTTGAAGTCCTGCCCCGGTTTCACTTTCGCGCCGAGCGCCTGCTGTTCCTTATCCAGGGCGTCGATCAGGGCTTGGAACTCGTCCTGTTCGCTGGAGTAGGTGCGAGTCACGTCGGAGGCGTAGCCATGGAACTGGGTGCCGGCGTCGATCAGGAAGGCATGGTGCTGCTTCGGCCGCTGGGGCTCCCAGTGCTGGTAGTGCAGCGTCGCCGCGTGCTCGTTGAGCGCGACGATGGCGTGGTAGGCGAGCTCGTCGTCGCTCTGGCCCGACCCCGCCAGGAAGGCGTTGTGGATCTCGTATTCCGAGGCGCCGGCGCGGAACGCCTGTTCGGCGGCGCGGTGGCCCAGGATCGCGGAACGGTTGGCGCGGCGCATGCATTCCAATTCGTAGGCGGTCTTGGCGGCTCGGCTGTAATGCAGCGGGTTGAGCAGCTCCACCGGGTTCACGGCGGTGAAGCCCCAGTCGCGGAAGCCGTCCTGCCATTCGCCGATGAGGGTACGGTGCTTGGCGGGCGGGAGCTCTTCCCGGGCCTGCTCCGGAGTCTTCAGGATGCGCACGTCGAAGTGTTCCACCCAGTGGCCAGCGGGTGCGGCCGGGGGCACGTGCCAGTAATCGTCCGGCTGGAAATAGAGCAGCACCGGTTTCTTGCCGGCGGTGTAGACCACGAAGGAGTCGTGGGCGTCGGTGAGCGGCAGCCACCACTTGAACTGGGGGTTCACCTTGAAGGGGTACGGGGCATCATCCAGGAACTGCATGCGCAGGCCGCCGGCGTACACCGCCACCTGCTCGCCGCTCGCCGCCGCGAGCGCCGAATCGAAATGACGCCGCACCGTCTCGAGATGGGCCGGGTAGTGTCGCGCCAGGGCGTCGCTCATGGGGGAACCGTGGATCGAAGGGGCTTCGATTGTAATACCGGGAGGGGGTTCAGTGCAGGCTTATATAGGTGGTGACTTCCTCACGGTCGTGATAGAGCTGCTTGCACAGGAGCCTGTAGTCCAGGCCTTCAGCATCGAGGCGCGCGGCGAGCCCGTCCAGGCAAGCGCGCAGGGACTCATGGCGTTTCTTCATGGGCAGCTTCAGGTTGAAAAGCGCGCGCCGGCAATCGCCGCGCAGCAGCCAGTCGCCCATGAGGGCGGCGATGCGTTGGGGCTGCTCCACCATGTCGCAGAACAGCCAATCCACCGGCCGCCGCGGCCGGTAGCGGAAACCGTCCTCGCGGCGGTGCTCCACCAGGCCGCTCGCCATGAGCGCCTCCTGCATGGGCCCGTTGTCCACGGCCGTCACCCGCATACCGCGTTTCACCATCTGCCAGGTCCAGCCGCCAGGAGCGGCGCCGAGATCCACCGCCTGCGATCCGGGGTGGAGCAAGGTCTGCCGCTCGCGTTCGTCGAGGAAAGTCAGCAGCGCTTCCTCGAGCTTGAGAGTGGAGCGGCTCGGTGCGGCATGTGGCAGCTTCAGGCGCAGGATGCCGTTCGTGAGAGGACTGCCTTCGCCGCCGGAGGAGAAGCCCAGGCGCAGGTGGCGCGAGTCGGCGAACAGGAGATGCAGACGCCGCGCCGCGCGCTTCTCCACCGGCAGCCCGCGTTTCGCCAGGGCGGATCTCAGGGGCAGTATGAACTTCTTGAGGAAACCCGAGAGTTCCTTGCCGGCTTCGGTGTCCGGGTGCTCCAGCAGCACGTCGTTGACTGCGCCCGCGTGCGCTTCGAGGGCGGCGAGGATGGGATTGATACGGTCGCCGGGCGGCAGCGCGTCTAGGGACGCCGCTTGCCGGAACGCCTGGCGAGCGAACACGCGCCGGATGAGGGGAGGCGCACCTGCCGCCGGTTCGGCCGCCGTCACCACACCTTCACCCACGATCCCGCCGCCTGCTTCCGCAGCGCATTCCGCCTCGAAGCCAGTCCGGCATTGCAGGACCCAGGTGTTCGCCATGACGCGCATTTAAACACGCACGTCATCACGCGGTAAGATGGCCACCTCGATGCTTGCCACGGAGTCGCCATGGCGCCGCGCTCGCCCGCCACCGGGCCGATGGCGGAGATCCACCGCCTCATGGGCGAGGCCTCCGCCGCCTTCGGACAGGGGGATCTCGCGCGTGCCGCCGCCGTCGCGGAACGGGTGTTGGGCCTCGCGCCGCAGATGCCGGAGGCGTTGCATCTCCTCGGGCTCTGCTTCCTCAAGCGCGGCGATGCGCTGCGGGCGCTGCCCTTGATCCGGCAGGCGGCCGGGCTCAAACCCCGCGACGCGCAGCTCTTGCATAACCTGGGCGTGGCCTCGGTGGAGGCAGGCGACGGCCAC
>DATGHI010000112.1:0-8032 GCA_035308065.1 Gammaproteobacteria bacterium
TAGGAATCCACCACCTGCTTGCTGGACTTGTCGAGCATGGTCTCCACGTTCTTGAGGATGCTCGCGACCATGGGGTCGCCGTTGGCGGGGATCTTGGCGATGGTGTCCACCGCCTGGATCCAGGGCGGCGGCATGGGGGGGACCTCGCCGGAGCGCTGGAAGTCCTCCTCCACCTTCGCGCCCACGCTGGAAAGCTGCCGGTTGAGAGCGGGATAGGCCGAGAGGTCGCGGTTGACGTAGTTCGCGACCCGTTCGAACTCGCGCTGCAGCCGCTGCACCTGGTGCTCGCGGGCCTGCATGAGCATCACCTCACGGTTGCGTACCGCGAGCCGCTCCGAGACGCCGAGCATTGCCCGCGCCGCGAAGCGCAGTCCGCGGTAGAGCGTCCGGCCGAGCGCCTTGAGCAGCTTGTGGGCCGGCCGTCGGGCGATGTACAGCACAACCAGGATCAACACCAGCCAGATGACGGCGGACAGCGCCGCCGAATTGGACCAGAGGGTCAGCAGTTTTTCCCCGCTCATGTTCCTTACTCCCACGACAGGAAACGTCACCGCCCCGTTCACCTTGGGAGTGGATATCGCGCTTTCAAGGGCGGCATACGTGTGTCGCGGGATAAAACGTAGTATGTAAATTCGCGGCTTGTCGTGATGGGATTCGCAGTCCCATCCGATATACGAATGCAAGTAAGTTTATGTATGCAACGCTTAAGTAAACACGGCTGTAGCCATTGGCTTGCGGGGATAGGCCTTAAGAATGTGACGATTTCTTAAAATCGATCACTTCACCGACAGGATTCAGGTCTTCTTCCGATCCAGCCAGACATTAATTCCCTTCACGTTCAAGTCCACATCCATCTCGAGCCATGAATCAATCACCTTCGGGTCCAATGTGCAGCCATGGGCGAGGACCCGCTGCACCAGGAACGCGTGCATCTTGTTCCGGAGCTTCTCCGTGCGCGCGTCGCCCGCATCCGCGAGGCCCTTCGCCATTCGGACGAATTCGTCCAGGCACTCGTGCATGTCTTTCGCGAGGCGCGGCAAGTCCGTGACGCGGCTGTAATGGGTGAGGAACACCGCCTCGGGTTCGAAGCTCATGATGCGATCCAGGGACGCATGGGCCTGCTCCGGGTCGAAATGCACCGGCGTGGTGGCGGGGAAGATGAACGCGCCCTTGGCGGTGTCGAACACCCGGTAGGAGATGCCGAAGGTGTCGCCGGTGAACACACTCGCGCTCTCCTCGTCCACGATGCAGTAATGGTGCAGCGCATGTCCAGGGGTATGGATGAACAGGAGTTCGCTGTCCCCGAGCGTCAAGCGGCTGCCGTCCGGCACCTCCGCCACCCGGGCAGCATCGATGGGCGGGATGCGGCCATACAGCCGCTCGAATTCCGCCTCGCCGTACACCGCCTTCGTGCCGGCGATGAGCTTCTCCGGGTTCACCATGTGGGCGGCGCCGCGGAAGTGCACCATGGCCTTCGCGTTCGGCAGGTGGCGCATGAGCTCCCCCGCCCCGCCGGCGTGGTCGAGGTGTACGTGGGTGAGGAACACATAGTCCACATCCGCCCGGTCCACGCCCAGGGTCGCGAGCGCCGCCAACAGTCGCGGCACAGAATGGGTGGTGCCGGTGTCCACGAACGCGGCCCGGCCGTCGCGCACGACGATGTGGCTCGCGTCCAGGCGCGGACGCACATAGTCCGTGTCCACGGCGGCGATGCCGTGCTCGAACTCCAGGAGCGCGGGGATATCGGACATGAGGCTTTCTTAGCGACGGTCGGGCATTGTAGCGCCGGTCTGCGAGGCCTTGTGCCGCAGGACCCCCCGGGGTTACCCTTTACATAATCTGATTATGAAACCGTATCGCATACTCTTCGCGGCTGGGATGCTCGCTTTGCTCGTCGTCGGCCCCATCAGGGCGGCGAACACGCCCGCGCCGGCTGCCAGCACCGCGCCCTTCGTCAACGTGACCGTGGCGCCCGCGAGTTCCACCGGTGCGCCCGCAGCAGCACTGTCAGGCACGGCCAGTGTCCACAAAACAGAGGTCACTTGGGATCTCGACCCGTATTACTCGGACGTGGACCTCAATGTCCCGCTCACCGACAAGCCCATCCCCACCATCACCTCCGACAGCGAGGCGGTGATCTACCGCGACTTGATCACGGGCTCCCTGGTGCCGCGCTACATGCTTCTGGAGGCAAGCGTCTATCCCTTGCCGGTGCTCGGCACCTACATCCACAGCCACTCACCCTGGCTCTACAAGGAGGGCGAGATCAGCCACACCGGCGTCAACGTGATCGAATCCGCCACCACCGGTTTCCAGGAACCCTGGGCGCTGTCGGCTTTCTTCGGCAACATCGCCAATCTGGTACGCCCCGGCTTGGACCAGGGCAAGAACAACCTCGGCTATACCGGCTACCTCATCAGCGTCGGTGCACAGCATATCAAGGACAACGTGCTCATCCAGGACAAGTGGTACGAGGTGGAGTGGAAGATCAAGGGCGACCTGAACGACAAGGGTGAGAAGCTATCCTGGAGCTTTCGCGTGGGCGCCAAGTTCAATGCCAACCATGACATCACCAACGTGACCTACGTCGGCATCCACCGCAACAACCTGGACTTCAACCAGCCCTTCCTGAGCTGGCTCAAGAACAGCGACGTGGACCTGCAGTTCTCATTCTCCCAGCACGGTGGCCAGGTGCTGCGGGAGGAGCTGGTGTTCGGCAAGAAATATCCGTTCCCTAACCTGGGTTATTCACTCACCATGGACATGGGCTTCATCTGGGACAGCGCGGATGAATATTCCGGTAAGCTACGCACGGACAACAAGAGCACCCTGACGCTGGTCCTGCGCCCCGGCCTGGAATTCTGAACCCGCCGGGTCAGCGCGATGCCGCTGGCCCGGCGGCATGTCTCCAGTTTATTTCTTCTTCTCGTGCTCGTTGGCCGTCTTCACGGCCTGTGCGATCTCCCCGTCCGCCTGCTTCAGCAGGTCCCGGGCCTTGGCCGCATGTCCGCCCAGGTCATACTCGTTGGCCTTCTCGGCGGCTGCCAGGCTCTTCTCGGCCTTCAGGATGTCGTCATAGGCTGCCTGCAGGTTGGGGTGTTCTATCTTGGCGAACGCGACGACCGTGGAACCGAGCAGCACGCCGCAGGCGGCTGCGAGGATCAGCTTCTTCATGGTCTGTTTCTCCCAAAGATTCAGGTGGGTGTGACAGTACAAGACAATGTCTTTGCCGCCGCAGGGTTTACCCCGCTACCGGCCGCATTTCAATCAAATTTTACAGATTGCATGTGGCAGTTGTGTCGTATTTGTAGGAGCAAAACTCCAAGCGGGCCGGGGTAGGCGAGCAGCGGTAGGTACGAGCGTCCGGCCAGGGGCTCGTCGCACAGCGACGAGCGGGCCGGTGGGGCGAACAGCGAACGCTGCGAGCGCCCCGCCAGGGATGGCGGGGCTGGTCATGACTCCAGGGATGGATCAGTGAGCCTTACTTCGGTTGGTATGGCCAAGGGCTCATAAGAGGAGAAACCTTCGCCACCTTGTCCGCCAAAGCCTTCGCGTCCTCCAGGGACGCCACCTGGCGGATCACCAGCCGGTGCCATTGCTTGCCCTTCACGGTGACTTCCACATCCTCGGAAGGATAGCCCGCGTCTGCGAGCTTCTTCATGAGGCGTGCGGTGTCGGCGTCGCTGGTAGAAGACACCAGCGCCACCACCCATTTACCGTCGTCCGTGAGCACGCCGCTGCCGGCCGCCACATCGGTCTGGGCCGCCCAGTCGGCCACGTTGTCCTGGGTCACGGGCATGTTCATTTTCATGTCGGTACCGCCCGTGGCCATGGTCATATAGTGCATGGGCTGCTCCATCATCATAGTGGCGTGGCCCGGCATGTCCATGGAGATCTTGCCCTCCAGCAGGGCCACCAACGAACCGTCGGTGCCGGCCCGGCCCCAGACGTCGGTGCCGCGCAGGCCGATGGTGGCCGTGCCCACCTGGATGTCCACCTGGCGCCGCTCGCTCTTGCCGATGAGGCTGGTGGTGAAGCGGAACACGCCCTTCAGAACGTGCAGGACGCTCTTGAACATGCTGCCCTGCTGATCATGGGCCATCTGCAGAGTGGGAGTCGCAAACTCGGTGTTCTCGCCGAGCTTGACGGTGCTGTGTTCGGGCAGGGAGATGTAGACGCGGCCGCCGCTGGCGGTGCGCAACATGTCGCCGTCGCCGACCTGCATGCCGGGCTTCAGGGGAGCGGTGCTGCCCGCGTGCACCAGCCAGGCGGGGGACTGCACAGCGGTGACCACGCTGCCGACAGGGGGGTTGGACGACGCCGGCGTGGAAGCGGAGAGCGTGCCGGCAGCCTGCGCGGAAAGGTTCAGCGTCAGGCCCAAGGCGGCGGCCAGTACCAGACTAGGCTGCTTAATCATGGTCTTCTCCCTGGACGGATTCTTGGAAATGCTTGTCAGGCGATTATACGCAGCAGACGCAGGCGCAGATGCAGGGGCAAAACGCCTGGAAATCCAGGGGCTTCAGACCGGGACTGCGGTCAGGTCGTAGTCGTCGGTGCCTGTAATCCTGACCTCGGCGAACCGGCCTGCCTTGAGCTTCTCGGCTCCAGCGATGCGCACCACCCCGTCGATCTCCGGCGCGTCAGCGAAACTGCGCGCCAGCGCCTGGCCACCTTCTGCTTGATCCACCAAAACCTTCAGCCTGCGGCCGAGGAAACGCCCCAAGCGAGCGCGACTCACCTCTGCCTGGGCCTGCATGAACGCGGCACGGCGTTCCTCCGCGAGCGCTGCAGGCACCGCGTCCGGCAGCACGTTGGCGTCGGCGCCCTCCACCGGCGAATAGGCGAAGCAGCCCACCCGGTCCAATTCCGCCGCGCGCACGAACGCCAATAACTCCTCGAAGTCCGTGTCGGTCTCGCCGGGGAAGCCGACGATGAAGGTAGAGCGGATGGTGAGATCCGGGCAAACCTTCCGCCAGTCCTGAATGCGTCTCAGGGCCTTCTCGCCCGCCGCGGGGCGTCGCATAGCCTTCAAGATGCGCGGGCTCGCGTGCTGCAAGGGTACGTCGAGATAGGGAAGCACGCGGCCCTCCGCCATGAGCGGGATGATCTCGTCCACGTGCGGATAAGGATAGACATAGTGCAGCCGCACCCAGACGCCGAGTTCGCCCAGCGCCGCGCAAAGGTCCGTCATGTGCGCGCGATATTCCTGCCCGCGCCAGGTGCCGCCCGCGTAGCGGAGGTCCACGCCGTAGGCGGAGGTGTCCTGGGACACCACCAGCAGTTCCTTCACTCCGTCCTTGACGAGCTTCTCCGCCTCGCGCAGCACCTCCACGATGGGCCGACTGTCGAGCTTGCCGCGCAGCTTGGGAATGATGCAGAAACTGCACTTATGGTTACAGCCTTCGGATATCTTCAGGTAGGCGTAGTGGCGCGGCGTGAGCTTGATACCGCTCGCAGGGATGAGGTCCACGTAGGGGTTGCGGGGCGGCGGCGCGAGCTGCGCGTGCACCGCCTTCATGACAGCCTCGTAGTCATGGGGGCCGGTGATGGCGAGCACGTCCGGGTAGTGCTCGCGGATGAAGACGTCGCGCATGCCGAGGCAGCCGGTGACGATCACTTTGCCGTTCTCGGCCAGCGCCTCGCCGATGGCATCCAGGGACTCCTGCTGAGCCGCTTCGATGAAGCCGCAGGTGTTGACCACCACGAGGTCGGCCTCACCGTAACCCCCCACGACTTGGTAGCCCTCGATGCGCAGCTGCGTGAGGATGCGCTCGGAATCGACGAGCGCCTTGGGGCAACCGAGGCTCACGAAGCCGACACGGGGGTTCGTCTGGGCGAGGGTTTCAGGGACTCGGGACATGGGCGGACCGGCTGAAAAGGCCGCGTATGCTACCCCCGCTCGGGAGGGCGGGCAAGTTCACGAATGGCCGTTGACCAGTTCATCGGCGAGCCCAGGCATCCCATAGACCTTGCGCAGCGCCGCCAGCAGCGCGCGGTTGTCCAGGGCGACCGCACGGTTGCTTGTAGAGTCGTACCAGAAGTCCCCGCCCAAGGAATGGATGTTGCCGTCGAACACCAACCCCACCAGTTCTCCCTGGCGGTCGATCACCGGGCTGCCGGAACTGCCGCCGACGATGTCGTTGGTAGTGACGAAGTCGAAGTGCGTGTCGGGATCGAGGCCGGCCTCGGCCGCGAGCCAGCTGGGCGGCAGGCGGAACGGCGCGTTGCCATTGGCGCGGCTGAAGAGGCCGGCGAAATCGGTGAACGCCGGCACCTCTTGCTCGGCCTCACGCCAGCCCTGCACCTGCCCGTAGGACAACCGCAGGGTGAAGGTGGCGTCGGGATAGCTGCCGCTGCCGTCGCGTGCGAAACGGGCGCGGGCGATGAGCTCGTCCTGCACGCGCACCACCGATTCCACTTCGTCCTCGTACTCCTTGCGCACTGCACGCGCCTGCTTGTCTACCAGCGCGGCGATGGCGATCATCGGATCATCCGAGACCTCCATGTAATCCGACTCGTCCCACATGCGGCGGCGTTCCGCGGCAGAGTCGAGACGGGTACCCTCGACGGCCATGCGCGCCACTTGGTCCGGCGAGTTCGTGCCGAGCACGCGCCGCACCAGCGGGTCGTCAGCGCCCAGCGCGGCCCGCAGCTTGGTGAGCGACCAACCGAGCATCAGCTCCTCGTAGTCGGGGGCGATGGGAGCCTCGGAGAACAACGTCTGCTTCACCTGCGGCAGGTTGGCGTCGCGAAACTCCGCCAGTCGCCGGTTGTTCGCCTTGTCGCGCTCCTCGGTACCGCGCACCAGCATGCGTGCGTAATCGAAGAGCCGCGATTCGAAGCCCCAGGACTCCTCCAGCATGCGGTAGCGGGTCACGAGCGCGTGATAGCGGCCCATGGCGGAGGCGATGGTCGCCCAGGGATCACCGTACTCCGCGCGACGGGCGGGGTCTGACAGCACCCAGTCGCGCAGCGCCACCTCATCCGCGGTCTTTCGCGCCAGCTGTTCCTGGTCCTGCAGCGCGTCGAACTGTCCCAGGTCGCTCTTGATGACGTTGTCCACGCTCTCCAGGTTCGCGTAGGCGATGCGCTGCTGTTGCGCCCCCTCCCGGCCGAACTGCTCGAGTATGCCGCGCAGCTCGGAGTAATAGACCAGTGCCGGCATGATGTCGTCGTCGCGCAGCGCCTTGAGCTCGGCCACCGTCCAGCCGCGCTCGGTGGTGCCGGGATTGCCGGCAGTGAACACCAGCTCGCCCTCGGCCGGGTCGCGTGATGCGAAATGCAGGTACTCCGCGTGCACCGGCTGGTCGCGATCATAGGCGCGCAGGAGCGCCACATCGAGACAGTAGCGCGGGAAGTTGAAGTTATCCGGGTCGCCGCCGAAATCCGCGATGGCACTCTCCGGTGCGAACACCAAGCGCACATCCTGGTAGCGACGATATTTATAGAGCGCGTAGCGCCCGCCGTGATAGAGATCTACCACCTGGCAATTCCAGCGTCGCGTATCGCCGTCCGCGCAGTCCTGCTCCAGACGTCCGCTGACAGTGGCGAAGCCCTCGGCGTAGTCGTCACCGCTCCGGCCCTTGAGCACCTCCGCGACGCGCGCGGTGACATCGCTGGTCGCTTCGAGCTCATCAATCTCCATATCCGGGCAGCGTAGTTCCTGTTCACGACCGCGGGCATAGAAGCCGGCGCCGATGTAATCCTTGGCGGGGGTAGAGAGTTGGGCGATGCAGTTGTCGACGCAGTGCCGGTTGGTGATGATGAGGCCGTCGGCGGAGACAAAGGCGGCGGAACAGCCGGCCTTGAGGCGCAGTGCCGCGCGTTCCACGTGCGCCAGCCAGTCGGACGAGGGCGTGAACTGGTAGCGGTCCTGCATCTCCTTGAGAGGCAGGTTGTCGAAGGTCCACATACCCTCCTCTGCGTGCGCAGCCGCCGATACGGCGAGACAGAAGAAGCAAACCAGCACCGCGACTCTGTTCATCACCACCCCTCGCGGACCCCCGAGTTCGGCTACAAGGCTGCCTGGATA
>DATGHI010000113.1:0-3826 GCA_035308065.1 Gammaproteobacteria bacterium
CACGTCCGGATTGCGCTTCTGGGGCATGATGGAGGAGCCAGTGGTGAACGCATCCGGCAGCACGAGGAAACCAAACTCCGGCATGGAATACAGAGACAGGTCCCAGAGGAACTTCTCCATCACCAAACCGATGGAAGACAGCTCGTTCAGGAACGCGAGTTCATGGCGCCCGCGCGAGTTCTGCACATCCACAGGTGAGACCTGAACGGCGGAGAAGCCCAGCAGTTCCGCGGTGTACTCCCGTTGCAAGGGCAACGGCACGCCGAAGCCCGCGGCGGCTCCCAGGGGACAGCGGTCAAGACGCGCATACAACGCCTGCAGCGCTTGCAGTTCCTCCGCTAGGCCCGCAGCGAAGGCGGCGCTCCAGAGGCCGAAGCTCGAGGGCATGGCCCGGCGCAGGTGGGTGTAACCCGGCATGGTGTCGCCGGCGTGGGCCCGGGCGAACACCAGGAAATTCCGTGCGAGGTCGACGCACTGTCCCGTGACGTCCAGCAACGCCTCGCGCATATAGAGTCGCAGTGCCAGGATCACCTGGTCGTTGCGGGAACGACCGAGGTGGATCTTCTTTCCCGCTTCACCCAACTCCGCCGTGAGCAGGGTCTCGATGGCGGTGTGGGCGTCCTCCTGCTCCGGCGCGATGGTGATCTGTCCCTGGCGGGCCCGGCGTGCGATCCCCGCGAGCTGCTTCACCAGGGCTTCCGCGTCTTTCACCGGCAACAGGCCGGCGCGGGCCAGCATGCGCGCGTGGGCGGCGCTGCCCTCGGCATCGTGGGCCAGGAGCACCGTGTCCAGCTGCGGATCCTCGCTCACCGTAAAACGGTGGATTGCGGTGTCCAGCGGCAGGCCCTTGGCCCAGAGCTGGGTGCTCACGCCGCGTTTTCCTTGGGCCGGTTCTCCCGCGCCACCACCATGGTGCCGCTGCCCTGATTGGTGAACACCTCCGTCAGCACTGCATCCGGCAGCACACCGCTCACGAGATGCGCACTGGCGACGCCGTGACCGAGCGCGCGGCGTATCGCCGCGAGCTTGGGCCGCATGCCGCCACTGACCTTGCCGGATTTCTCCAGGCCTTCGATGCCCTCCAAGGTCACATAGGGCACGAGACTCGTGGGCCGTGACAGGTCCTCCAGGAGACCCGGCACTTTGAGCAGGAAGAAGAGTTTCTCGGCACCGAGGGCTGCCGCCACCTCAGCCGCCACGGTGTCTGCGTTGGTGTTGAACACCTCGCCCTTGTCGTTGGCCGAGAGCGGCGTGATGACCGGCACATATTCTCCTGCCAGCAGGTGCTGCAGCAGCGCCGGATTCACCTTGTCGATGTCGCCCACGAGGCCGAAGTCCACGAACTGGGTCTCGCCCGCATCGTCCTTCATCTGTACCGGCTGGCGCTTGCGGGCCGTGAGCAGCCCGCCGTCAACGCCGCTGATTCCGGTCACCGGGAGGCCCGCGGCCCGCAGATCCGCCAAAAGGTCCGTGTGCAGGCTGCCTGCCAGTACCATCTTGGCCGCGTCCAGCACCTTGGCGGTGGTCACCCGGCGGCCGGCCACCTTTTGCACCGGCAGCTGCAGGCTCTCACACAGGGCGTCTATGCCCGTGCCGCCGCCGTGCACCAGAACCAGCTTGATGGAGAAGCTCCACAGCACCGCGAGTTGCTCGCAGACCGCGCGGCGCACCGCTGGATCCTCCAGCACTTCGCCGCCCAGCTTGAACACGAAGGTCTTGCCGCGGAACGCGCGCACGTACTGCGCAGCGGAACGCAGGCTGGCATAACTGTCGGGGGCTATGGACATGGCTATCTCCTCTTCTCTCAGGTACCGGGATTGAGCAGGCGGTGCAGTAACACGCGCTGCACGTGGAAGCGGTTCTCGGCCTCGTCGATGACGCGGCTCGACGGCCCGTCCAGTACCGCGTCCGCCACCTCCACGTTACGCCGCACCGGCAGGCAATGCAGAAAGATTGGATCGCGGGCGGCGCCGAGCAGCTTGGCGTCCACCAGCCAGTCGCGGTGGGCGGCGATGCGCCCCGCGGCTTCCGCGGCGGACACCTGGGCCGTATTGGGTCCCCAGGCCTTCGCATAGACAGCGCGGCTACCCGCGAGGGCCGCCTTTCTGTCGGGAGTCACGGTCACGGATCCGCCGCTCGCCTTCGCATAGCTGCGCGCCTCCTCCAGCACGCCGGAATGCAGGTCGAACCCGGGCGGATGGGTGACACGCACTTCGCAACCGGCGGCGGCGGCGGTGAGCAGGAAGGAATGGGGCACGGCCTTGGGCAACGGCTTGATGTGCGGTGCCCAGGTGAGGGTCACCGGCAGGCCGCGGGTTTCGCCGAAGTTCTCCCGCAGGGTGAGCAGGTCAGCCAGGCCCTGGCAGGGATGCTCGCGCGCCGATTCCATGCTGATGACCGGCACACCCGCGAGCGTGCGGAACGCGTTCAGCACCGGATCGGCGGCATCCGTATCGTCATCCTGCAGCGCGCCGAAGGTGCGCACTGCCAGAGCATCGGCATAACGGCCGAGCACCGGAATCGCTTCCTTGATGTGTTCCGGCCGATCGCCGTCCATCACCGCACCGGCACGGTCCTCCAGCTTCCAGACGCCATTGCCCACGTCCAGCACGATGGCATTACCGCCGCCACGCAGCATCGCGGCTTCGAAAGAAGCGCGGGTACGCAACGAGGGATTGAAGAACACCATCCCCAGGAGCTTGCCGGAGAGATGCGCACCGGGGCTCTGCTTCTTCCAACGCAGGGCCTCGTCCAGCACCGAGGCCACGCCTGCGGTGCCGAGGTCGGCGATGTGGGTGAAATGCTTCACGGGGCTTTCGCGCTGAAGGCCCGGATGGCCGCCAGCAACCGGGTCACTTCGGCGTCGGAAACGCAAAGCGGCGGCATGAGGCGCAGCACCTCCGGATCGGAGGAGCCGCCCACCAAGATGTGCTGCTCCTGCAAGTATTTCTTGAGAGCCGCGGCCATAGGTCCGGCCTTCAGGCCCAGCAACAGGCCTTCGCCGCGCACTTCGCTGATGCAGCTGCTGACAAGACCCGCACGGATCCGCCCGGCCTGCCTCGCTGCGTTTTGCATCAGCCCTTCGGAACGGATGACGTCCAGGGTCGCAAGCAGGGCAGCGCAGGCGATGGGCCCGCCGCCGAAAGTGCTGCCGAGATCGCCAGGCTTGAGGGCCCTGGCCACCGTCTCGCTCATGAGCAAGGCACCCATGGGCAGGCCGGAGGCGATGCCCTTGGCGAGGGTCAGGAGATCCGGCGTCACGCCGTAGAACTGGGCGGCGAAGGGCTGCCCAAGACGCCCCATGCCGGTCTGCACCTCATCGAAGATGAGCAGGGCGCCCTCACGGCGGCATTTCTCCGCCAGGGCCCTGAACCATTCCGCGGAAGCGGTGCTGACACCGGCCATGGACTGGATGGGTTCGACTATCACCGCTGCAGACTTCGAGAAATCTGCGGCCTCCAGCGCTGCTGGATCGCCGAACGGCAGGAAATCCACCGGCGCGGTGAAGGACTCCAGCCCCTTCTTGAGGGAAGGCGAGTCCGTAACCGACAACGCGAGGAGTGTACGGCCATGGAAGGAACCCTTGAAGGCGGCGAAACGGTGGCGGCCCGTGAGCTGCGCTGCCACCTTGAGGGCGCTTTCGTTGGCCTCGGCGCCGGAGTTACAGAAGAAAACGGAAGCGAGCCCCTTAGGCGCGATCGCCACCAGCGCCTCCGCGGCTGTGTCCCGCACCGGAAGGCGCGCGGCGGCGGAGTAGAAGATGAGTTCCTGCGCCTGCTGGGCCACGGCTGACGCCACCTTGGAATGGCTATGGCCGGTGGCCGCC
>DATGHI010000114.1:0-2503 GCA_035308065.1 Gammaproteobacteria bacterium
GCCACCCTCAACGACCTTTCCTTCCAGGTGGCACGGGGCTTCAACGTGCCGGTGCGCGGCGTGTACGTGGCCAACCCGGGCTACGTGTTCGGCACCGCGGGCATCCAGCGGGCCGCTGTGATCACCGAATTGGAGAACCAGCCGGTCGCGGACCTGGACGATTTCCAGAAGGTGCTGGAGGGCCTGCCGGACGGCGCCCACGCGCAGGTGCGCTTCTTCAACCTGTCGAACCGCAAGCAGTCGGTGCTCGGCATCATCACCGTAGACCGCCGCTGGTTCCCGGCGGACCGCTGCCGCTACGACGCCGCGAGCGGCAACTGGCCCTGCACCGACCTGCCGCCGCCGCCCGCCGGCACGCCCGATGCGCCCGTGACCGTGAGCTATCCGCACTATGACGATGCGGCCATGAACAAGCTTGCGCCTTCGCTGGTGTTCGTGAAGTTCGACATGCCCTATCCCGTGGACGGGGTGGCCGAGACGCACTACATCGGCGCCGGCGTGGTGGTGGACGCCAAGCAGGGCCTCGTGGTCACGGACCGCGACACCGTGCCCGTGCCGCTCGGCGATGTGAAGTTGACCTTCGCCGGCTCGCTGGAAGTGCCCGGCAAGGTGGTCTACGTCCATCCGCTGCATAACCTGGCGGTCATCCAGTACGATCCCAAGCTCCTGGGCCAGACTCCCGTCAGGAGCGTGAGCTTCGCCGCCAAACCCTCGAAGCCCGGAGATACGGTCAAGCTCGTGGGTTACCAGGCGGACGGCACCCTCACGAGCCAGGAAACCCAGGTGGCCTCCCTCGATCCCACCTCTTTCCCGCTGTCGCGCGCCATGCGCTTCCGCGACACCAACCTGGAGGCCCTGAGCCTCGTCAACGCGCCGGAGAACGTCACCGGCGTGATGCTGGACAAGAAGGGCGGCGTCACCTCTCTGTGGGCCAGCTTCGCTTACGACGACGGGAACCGTACCCAGGAAGTGCAGCACGGCATCCCGGCAGACGTAGTGCAGGAGATGGTGGCGAACGTGGAGGCCGGGAAGGCCCTACGCACCCTGGACGTGGAGTTCTATCCCGCAGCCCTATCCCAGGCCCGCAAGCTGGGACTGCCGGACGACTGGGTGCGCAAGCTCGGCGCCGTGGACCCGCAGCGCCGCGAGGTGCTGACGGTGGTGCGCACCACCGCCGAGACCCCGGCCGACAAGCTGCTGCAGACCGGCGATCTCCTGCTCGCCATGGACGGCAGGCCCGTGACCGGTTTCCGCGCCATGGAGAAGGCGAGCCAGCAGCCCGAGGCGGACCTGACCCTCCTGCGTGACGGCAAAGTCATGGACCTCAAGGTCGGCACCGTCGAGCTGCCGAGCGATGGCACGGACCGCTTCATCGTCTGGGCCGGCGCGCTCCTCGCCAAGCCGACGCACGCCGCCGCCGCTCAGCGCGACGTGCCGCGCAGCGGTCTCCAGGTGGTGTATTACAATTTCGGCTCGCCCGCGAGCCGCTACGGCCTTTCCGGCGGCTGGCGCGTCATCGGCGTTAACGGCGTCTCCACGCCGGACATGGACAGCTTCATCGGCGCGGTGCAGGCTCTCAAGGATCGGGACAACGTGCGTCTGGCGGTGCAGGGCCTGGACGGCACCGGCCAGATCATCACCCTCAAGCTCGACCAGCGTTACTGGCCGACCTACGAGGTGATCCACACCGATGACGGCTGGGTGCGCAAGGCGCTTTAACGTCCGGCAGCACGTCCGTCATGCCGCGACGGCGGTATCCGTAGCGCTCTCTGGCGAGCCCCGCGCCGGAACCATGTTGCGCAGGAACTCCTCGGCGGCGTTCTTCCAGCTAAAGCGCAGGGAGAACTCGCGGCAGTTCTTGCCGTCGAGCTTCAAGCAGTCCACCGCGGCCTTCTTGAGATCCTCGTCGCAGAAGCCCGTGACGCCCTGCTGCACCACGTCCACCGGGCCGGTGACAGGGTAGGCGGCCACGGGCACGCCGCAGGCCATGGCCTCCAGCAGCACCAGGCCGAAGGTGTCGGTGCGGCTCGGGAACACAAATACGTCAGCCGCCGCGAGCGTAGAGGCCAGCTGCTCGCCGCGCCGGAAGCCCGTGAAGTGCACTTTGGGATAGCGGCGCTTCAGCATCTCGAGGTCGGGACCGTCGCCCACCACGTACATGGAGCCAGGCAGGTCCAGGTCCAGGAACGCTTCAATATTCTTTTCAACCGCCACGCGCCCCAGGTACATGAAGACGGGCCGTGGGTCGTTGAGGAAATCCTTCGGCCTCGTACGGAAGAGTTCCGTGTCCACGCCCTTGCCCCAGTGCACCAGGTTCCTGAAGCCGCGGGACTGTAGTTCCTTCATGAGGGATGGCGTCGAGACCATGAGCCGGCTGGCCTTGCTGTGGAAGCCGTGGATCCAGGCGTAGCCAACGCTGAGTGGAATCGGTGCCCGGGCGCGAATATATTCCGGGAACTTGGTGTGGTAGCAGGTGGTGAAGTGCAGGCCGCGCTTGATGCAG
>DATGHI010000115.1:0-4896 GCA_035308065.1 Gammaproteobacteria bacterium
GCCGGCAAGGACAAGGGCCGGCGCGGTGCCGTGCTCAAGGTGCTTGAGGATGACCGCGTGCTCGTCGAGAACGTGAATATGGCGAAGAAGCACCAGCGCCCGAACCCGAACGCCAACGTGGCGGGCGGGATCGTGGACAAGGAGATGCCGATCCACATCTCCAACGTGATGCTCTATAACCCGGTCGCCAAGAAGGGTGACCGCGTGGGGCTGCGTACGCTGGAGGACGGCCGCAAGGTGCGCTTCTTCAAGTCGAATAACGAAGTGGTTGACGTCTGAGGACCGCACCGATGGCCGCCAGATTACAGGAACATTACCGGAACACCGTGGTGAAGCAGCTCTCAGAGCGCTTCGGCTACAAAAATCCGATGCAGGTGCCGCGCATCACCAAGATCACGCTCAACATGGGCGTGGGTGAGACGACCGCGGACAAGAAGGTCATCGAGAACGCGGTGGCGGACATGACCAAGATCGCCGGCCAGAAGCCGGTGATCACCAAGGCGAAGAAGTCGATCTCGACCTTCAAGATCCGTGAGGACTATCCCGTGGGCTGCAAGGTCACGTTGCGCCGCGGCCAGATGTACGAGTTCCTGGACCGCTTGATCAGCATCTCGCTGCCTAGGGTGCGCGACTTCCGCGGCGTGAGCGGCAAGTCCTTCGACGGCCGCGGCAACTACAGCATGGGCGTGAAGGAACAGATCATCTTCCCTGAGATCGAGTACGACAAGATCGACGCGCTGCGTGGCATGGACATCACCATCACCACCAACGCTAAATCCGACGCGGAAGCCCGGGCGCTCCTCGAGGCTTTCAGCTTCCCGTTCCGGAACTGAGAGGAATCCAAGATGGCCAAGACCTCCATGATTAACCGCGAGACGAAGCGCACCAAGCTGGCCGCTAAGTACGCGACCAAGCGCGCCGAGCTGAAGCGAGTCATCCGCGACCTGAACGCTACCGAAGAGGAGCGCCAGGAGGCGGTGGCGAAGCTCGCCAGCCTCCCGCGCGACTCTAGCAAGGCGCGCCAGCGCAACCGTTGCGCGCTCACCGGCCGCGACCACGGCTTCTATCGCAAGTTCGGCCTGGGCCGCAACAAGCTCCGCGAAGCCACCATGCGTGGCGACGTGCCCGGCCTGCACAAGGCCAGCTGGTAATCATTTTAACTAGGGATATCGAACTCACATGAGCATGACTGATCCCATCGCCGATATGTTCACCCGTATCCGCAACGCCCAGATGATCGGGCATACGGATGTTTCCATGCCCGCTTCGAAGGTCAAGGCCGAGATTGCGCGCGTGCTGAAGGACGAGGGTTACATCGAGGATTACTCCCGCCACGAGGTGGAGGGCAAGCCGACCTTGAGCATCACGCTCAAGTACTACGAAGGCCGTCCGGTCATCGACCGCCTGGAACGCGTGAGCCGCCCGGGCCTGCGCGTCTACAAGCGCCAGGACGAACTGCCGAAGGTGCTGGGTGGACTCGGCATCGCCATCGTCTCCACGTCCAAGGGCGTGATGAGCGACCGCGCCGCGCGCGCCGCCGGCCAGGGCGGCGAAGTCATCGGCGTCGTCGCGTAAGGATCAGAGGAAACCGTCATGTCCAGAATCGGAAAACAACCGGTGGTGCTGCCGAAGGGCGTCGAAGCCAAGATCGACGCCAACAGCGTCACCATCAAGGCCCAGAAGGGTAGCTTCACGTTGGTCCTGAACCCGCACGTCGCCGTGACCAACGACAACGGCACGCTGCACGTGCAGCAGAAGTCGGACCTGCAGGAGGCCAATGCGGCCGCCGGCACCACCCGCGCGCTGCTCAACAACGCCGTCAAGGGCGTGACCCAGGGCTTCCAGAAGAAACTCGAACTGGTCGGCGTCGGTTACCGCGCCCAGGCCCAGGGCAAGACCCTGAACCTGACCCTCGGCTTCTCGCACCCGGTGAACTACAAGGTTCCCGAGGGCATCACCATCGAGACGCCGAGCCAGACCGAAGTGATCATCAAGGGCCTGGACCGGCAGAAGGTCGGCCAGGTGGCTGCGGAGATTCGCGGCTTCCGTCCCCCCGAACCCTACAAGGGCAAGGGCGTGCGCTACTCGGACGAACGGGTAGAGCTCAAGGAAGCCAAGAAGAAGTAAGAGGTACGAGCGATGGACAAGAAACCGATGGAAAAGAAACTGGCGCGCCTGCGTCGTGCGCGTCGCGCCCGTGCCCGCATACACGAACTGCGCGCTTTCCGGCTCACCGTGCACCGCACGCCGAGCCATATCTACGCGCAGATCATCGCCCCCGAGGGCGACAAGGTGGTCGTGGCCGCGTCCACGCTGGAAGCCGAGGTCAAGAAGGGCCTCAAGTATTCCGGGAATATCGCCGCGGCCCAGGCCGTCGGCAAGGCCATCGCCGACAAGGCGAAGAAGGCCGGCATCACGGCGGTCGCGTTCGACCGCTCGGGTTTCCGCTATCACGGGCGGGTGAAGGCTCTGGCCGACGCCGCGCGTGAGAACGGTCTCAAGTTCTAAGGGTGACACATGGCTAAATTCGATAACCTTCCGGAAAGCAACGACGGCCTGCAGGAAAAGCTGGTCTCCGTGAACCGCGTGGCCAAGGTGGTCAAGGGCGGCCGGCTGTTCGGCTTCACCGCGCTCACCGTGGTCGGCGATGGCAACGGCAAGGTCGGGTTCGGCTACGGCAAGGCCCGCGAGGTCCCGAACGCCGTCTCCAAGGCCATGGAGCAGGCCCGCAAGAACCTGAAACAGGTCCAGCTCAAGGACGGCACGTTGTATTACGCGATGCGCGCCAGCCACGGCGCCACCCGTGTGTTCATGCAGCCCGCCTCGGACGGTACCGGCATCATCGCCGGCGGCGCCATGCGCGCCGTGCTGGAAGTGGCCGGCGTGAAGAACGTGCTCGCCAAGAGCTACGGCTCGCGTAACCCCATCAACGTAGTGCGCGCCACCATGAATGCGCTCACCGGCATCGCTTCGCCGCATCAGATTGCCGCCAAGCGCGGCAAGACCCTGGACGAGATCAAGGGCTGAGCCTATGAGTAAGAATGCAAAAATGATCAAGGTCACGCTGGTGAAGAGCCCCTTCGGGAAACTCCAGCGACACCGTGACTGCGTGCGCGGCCTCGGGCTGCGCCGCATGCACCACACCGTCTCCGTGCAGGACACGCCGGAAGTTCGCGGCATGATCGCGAAGGTGTCCTACATGCTGCGCGTCGAGGAGAAGTGAAGATGCGTCTCAACACCCTGTCCCCCGCGGTCGGCAGCAAGACCGTGAAGAAGCGCCTCGGCCGCGGCATCGGCTCCGGCCTGGGCAAGACTTCCGGCAAGGGCCACAAGGGCCAGTACGCCCGCAAGGGCGGCTACCACAAGGTGGGCTTCGAAGGCGGCCAGATGCCGCTGCAGCGCCGCCTGCCCAAGGTCGGCTTCCGTTCACAGATGAAGAAGTCCCGCGCCGAAGTGCGCCTGGACGCGCTCGCGCGCGTCGAGGCCGACGTGATCGATGTGGCCGTGCTGAAGGCCGCCGGTCTGGTGCCGCTCGGCACTGACAAGGTCAAGGTCATCCTCGCGGGCGAGCTCAAGAAGAAGGTCACCCTGAAGGGCGTGTTCGCCACCCAGGGCGCCAAGGCGGCCATCGAGGCGGCCGGCGGGAAGCTGGAGGAATAAGTGTCCCGTACCGGCGCCAGCGTCTTCGGGTCCTTGGGGGACATCGGCAAGCTCACCGAGCTGCGCCGCCGCCTGCTGTTCCTGGCGGGCGCACTGGTGGTGTTCCGCATCGGTGCCCACATCCCGGTGCCGGGCATCGATCCGGCGTCGCTCGCGCGCCTCTTCGGCCAGCACACCGGCGGCATCCTGGACATGTTCAACATGTTCTCGGGAGGCGCCCTGAAGCGCCTCTCGATCTTCGCACTCGGAGTCATGCCCTACATCTCCGCCTCCATCATCATGCAGATGCTGGCGGTGGTGGTGCCCTCGCTCGAGCAGCTGCGCAAAGAAGGCGCCTCTGGCCAGCGCAAGATCACCCGTTATACCCGTTACGCCACTGTGGGTCTGGCGCTGTTCCAGTCCCTGGGCGCGGCCATCGCGCTGCAGGGCCAGGGCGTGGCGGTGCATCCGGGCCCGAGCTTCATCCTGACTGCCACCGTTAGCCTCGTGACCGGCACCATGTTCCTCATGTGGCTGGGCGAGCAGGTCACCGAACGCGGCGTGGGCAACGGCATCTCCATGCTGATCTTCGCCGGCATCATCGCCGGCCTGCCGGCGGCCTTCGGCGGCACCCTGGATCTGGTGCGCACCGGGCAGATGAACCCGCTCATGGCAATCGTGATCCTGGCGCTGGTGCTCGGTGTGACCACCTTCGTGGTGTTCGTGGAGCGCGCCCAGCGGCGCATCACCGTGAACTATGCCAAACGCCAGCAGGGCCGCCGCCTGTATGCCGCCCAAACGAGCCACCTGCCGCTCAAGATGAACATGTCCGGCGTGATCCCGCCGATCTTCGCATCCTCAATCATCCTGTTCCCGGCGACCCTCGGGAACTGGTTCAGCAGCTCCCATCCCTCCACAGCGGTCGGTCAGGCGGTGGTGACGGGCCTGCAGAAATTCGCCGCGGTCATGTCCCCGGGGCAGCTGCTGTACGCCGTGGTCTATGGCCTTCTGATCATGTTCTTCTGCTTCTTCTACACCTCGCTGGTCTTCAACTCGAAGGAGACCGCCGAGAACCTGAAGAAGTCCGGCGCCTTCATCCCGGGCATCCGTCCCGGCCAGCAGACGGCCGACTACATCGACAAGGTGCTGACGCGCCTGACGCTGTGGGGCGCCCTGTACGTCGCGGCCGTGTGCATCCTGCCCGAGTTCCTGGTCGCGCAGCAGGGCTCGCCCTTCGCCTTCGGCGGCACATCGCTC
>DATGHI010000116.1:0-10900 GCA_035308065.1 Gammaproteobacteria bacterium
ATCCGATTCCGGCCTGACCCCGTTTTGCGCGGGGGTGGCGCCAAGGCGTAAACTTGAATGTTCGCTTTTTCGCAGCCGAGGACCCGTCCCCCCATGGCCATGGATACCATCCGCGTCCGCGGAGCCCGCACCCACAACCTCGCCAACGTCGACGTGGACCTGCCGCGGGACAAGCTCATCGTCATCACCGGGCTCTCCGGCTCCGGCAAATCCTCCCTCGCCTTCGACACCATCTACGCCGAGGGCCAGCGCCGCTATGTCGAGTCCCTCTCGGCCTATGCCCGACAATTCCTCTCCATGATGGAGAAGCCGGACGTGGACCACATCGAGGGCCTGTCGCCGGCCATCTCCATAGAGCAGAAATCCACCTCCCACAACCCGCGCTCCACCGTCGGCACTGTGACGGAGATCTACGACTACCTGCGCCTTCTCTATGCCCGCGCCGGCGTCCCCCGCTGCCCGGACCACCACATCGACCTGACGGCCCAGACCGTGAGCCAGATGGTGGACCAGGTGCTGGCCCTGCCGGAGGACAGCAGGCTGCTGCTGCTGGCGCCGGTGGTGCACGAGCGCAAGGGCGAGCACGTGGAACTCATGGCCGAGCTGCGGGCCCAGGGCTTCGTGCGGGCGCGCATCGACGGCACGGTGGTGGAGCTGGACCAGCCGCCGAAACTGGATCTGCGCCGCAAGCACAGCATCGAGGTGGTGGTGGACCGCATCAAGGTGCGCCCGGACGCGGCCTTGAGGCTCGCCGAGTCCTTCGAGACCGCCCTGCGCCTCGCGGACGGCATCGCCCACGTTGCCTTCATGGATGAGCCGAAGAAGGCGGAGCTTACCTTCTCCGCCAAGTTCGCCTGCCCCATCTGCGGCTACTCCCTCTCGGAGCTGGAACCTAGGTTGTTCTCCTTCAACAACCCCGTGGGCGCCTGCCCGGGCTGCGACGGCCTGGGGGTGCGCCAGTTCTTCGACCCGGCCAGGGTCGTGACCCAGCCCCACTTGTCCCTCGCCGGCGGCGCGGTGCGCGGCTGGGACCGGCGCA
Source organism: Gammaproteobacteria bacterium (assembly GCA_035308065.1). GTDB lineage: Bacteria > Pseudomonadota > Gammaproteobacteria > Natronospirales > REEB76 > DASUBN01. Next base: position 1,040 of record DATGHI010000116.1, read on the forward strand.
ACGCCTATTACTTCCAGCTCATCCAGAGCCTGGCACGGCACTACAAGTTCGACATCGAGACGCCCTTCGAGGAGCTGCCGGACAAGGTCCGCAAGCTGATCCTGCAGGGCAGCAGCGACGAGGAGATCGCGTTCACCTACGTCAACGAGCGCGGCGGCAAGAGCACCCGGCGCCACACGTTCGAGGGCGTGATCCCCAACATGGAGCGGCGCTACCGGGAGACCGAGTCCCTGATGGTGCGCGAGGAGCTCGCCAAGTACCTGAGCGCCCGGCCCTGCCCGGACTGCGGCGGCACGCGCCTGAAGCGCGAGGCGCGCAACGTGTTCGTGGCGGGCGAGAGCCTGCCGGCGATCACTGGCCGCTCCGTGGGCGAGACCCTCAAGTTCTTCGACGCACTGGAGCTCCCGGGCCGGCGCGGCGAAATCGCCGCCAAGATAGTGAAGGAGATCCGTGCGCGGGTGTCCTTCCTGGTGAACGTGGGTCTCGACTACCTGACCCTGGACCGCAGCGCCGAGACCCTGTCCGGCGGCGAGGCCCAGCGCATCCGCCTCGCGAGCCAAATCGGCTCGGGCCTGGTGGGCGTCATGTACATCCTGGACGAGCCTTCCATCGGCCTCCACCAGCGTGACAACGACCGTCTGCTCAAGACCCTGACGCGCCTGCGGGACATCGGCAACACCGTGATCGTGGTGGAACACGACGAGGAGGCCATCAAGAGCGCTGACTACGTGCTGGACATGGGTCCCGGTGCTGGTGTGCACGGCGGCAAAGTCGTGGCCCAAGGCACCCCCGAGGACATCGCCGCCGATTCTGCCTCTCTCACGGGCCAGTATCTCTCGGGGCGGCGCCGGATCGCGGTGCCGGAGCGGCGCCTGGAACCCAACCGGAAACGCCAACTGCGCATCCGGAACGCCCGCGGCAACAACTTGAAGGGCATCGACGTGGAGATCCCGCTGGGACTCATGACCTGCGTCACCGGCGTGTCCGGCTCCGGCAAATCCACGCTCATCAACGACACCCTCTACCGCTTCGCGGCGCGCCGCCTCAACGACGCCTCCGACGAGGCCGCGCCGTGCGACGGCATCGACGGCCTGGAGCAGATCGACAAGGTCATCGACATCGACCAGTCGCCCATCGGCCGCACGCCCCGCTCCAACCCGGCCACCTACACGGGCCTATTCACCCCCATCCGCGAGTTGTTCGCCGAGACGCCGGAAGCCCGCTCCCGCGGCTATACCCCCGGGCGCTTCAGCTTCAACGTCAAGGGCGGCCGCTGCGAGGCCTGTCAGGGCGACGGCGTCATCAAGGTGGAGATGCACTTCCTGCCGGACATCTACGTGGCCTGCGACGTGTGCAAGGGCAAGCGCTACAACCGCGAAACCCTGGACGTGCGCTACAAGGGGAAGAACATCAGCGAAGTGTTGGAGATGACCGTGGAGGACGCCCTGGAGTTCTTCAGCGCCGTGCCCACCGTGGCCCACAAACTCCAGACCCTGACTGCCGTGGGACTCACCTATGTGCGCCTCGGCCAGAACGCCACCACCCTCTCCGGCGGCGAAGCCCAGCGGGTGAAGCTCGCCCGGGAGCTCTCCAAGCGAGACACCGGCAGCACCCTCTATATATTGGACGAGCCCACCACCGGACTGCACTTCCACGACATCGAGCAGCTCTTGGGCGTCTTGCGGCAGCTCCGGGACGGCGGCAGCACGGTGGTGGTGATCGAACACAACCTGGACGTCATCAAAACCGCCGACTGGATCGTGGACCTGGGTCCCGAGGCGGTGGCGGCGGCGGCAAGGTGGTAGTAACCGGCACGCCCGAGGACGTGGCGGCCCATGCGGGTTCCTACACCGGCGGCTTCCTCAAGCTGGCGCTCGGGCTGGGCCAGGAAGCCCGCCGCAAGCGCACCGGCAGCCGCCGCTGAAATGGTCGCCGCCGCCGGCCCTTCTTTCCTCGTAGTCGGGGCGCCGAATGCTGTCTGGTCAGAGCTTGGAATGTGGTGCTGACCATGCCGCATAAGACCATAGCCGTCATGCAGCCCTACTTCATGCCCTATGCCGGCTATTTCCGGCTCATGGCTGCAGCGGACGTCTTCGTCATCTACGACTGTGTGCAATTCCCAAAGGGCGGCTGGGTACACCGTAACCGCTTGCCCGATGCGACTGGCCAATTGCGTTGGCTGACATTGCCCGTGCAACGCTGTCCGCTGCATACCATGATCGAGGGACTGGAGTTCATGCCCGATGCTGCCGATGTTATGCGTGAGCGCCTGAGATCCTTTCCTGACCTGTTGGATCGACTCAAAGACGATCCGCTTCAGGCGCATTTGCTGTCTTTCGACACCAGACCAGTGGATTACCTAGTTACCCAATTGCAGGAAGTGAGTAGTCGCCTGGACTTATCTACGCAGATCGTGAAAGCGAGCAGCCTGCGCCTCAATTCCGATGAGGGTGCAGCGGACCGCGTGATGCAAATTGTCAAACAACTCGACGGAGATGCTTATGTGAACGCCCCGGGTGGTCGGGCTCTCTACGAACACCGGTCCTTCCTTGACGCCGGGATCCAATTGCATTTCCTCTGTGATTACCCTGGATCTTCGACCAGCATCCTGCATCGGTTGTTGCATGAGGACCCCCAAGCTCTTCGTAATGAGATCGTCACCGCCACGCGATACGGGGGAGTCTGATATGACGAAGGATCGGGAAGCCACCCTACGTGAGGATTATGAAAGGCGCTTGCGAGAATACGGCGACAACCCCCTCGGAGTCGGATGGCCAAACCCACAGGATGCCGAACTCCGCTATCGGGTCATGCTGGATGTGATCCGACCAGGTGCGGCAACGAACAGCATACTGGATTTCGGCTGCGGCACTGGCGCCCTCTTGGAAAACATCCGCCACCATGGCCGCCGCGACATCCACTACACGGGAACGGACAACTCTGAAAAGCACCTGGCTCTATGTCGCCAGAAGTTCCCGGATGTCAACTTCATATCCGGGGACATACTCAACGACGCGCCCGGTTTAGGCGAATTCGATTACATCGTGGCTAATGGGGTATTCACGCTCAAGGCCTCCCTGACCCACGCGGAGATGTTCGGATTCCTATCCTCGGCTCTGCAGAAGTTGTGGCTCCATGCCCGCTTAGGTATGGCCTTCAACGTCATGACCAAGCATGTGGACTGGGAAAGGGATGACCTCTTCCATGTGGGTTTCGATGAGATGGCGTCCTTCCTCAAGGCCCACATTAGCCGCCACTTCCTCTTCCGCAGCGAATACGGTCTTTGGGAATACACGGTCTATGTCTATCGGAACCCGCAAAGGGGCTGAATCGGCGCTTGTATCGTCGCCATCTGCCTAATCAATTAGAATACGCGTGCTCTCGTGGGGTGGCCGGGCTTTTCCGGGCCAAGGAAGCCGCTGGAATCGATCATGGGTACGAGCTATGCACCGCTGGTGTTCATCCTTTCCTGGGAACGGCCCCTATACCTTTGGGCCTGTCTCGATAGCCTGCGCTATACGACCAAGACACCCTGCCGATTCGTGCTTCTGGACAATGCCTCGAGCGATCCGCTTGTGGGCAAGATCATCGATTCATTCGAAGCCCGCGACCTGTTTTACAAAGTGCACCGCCGCAAGGATAACAGCCCGCACGCGCTGACCGAGGCGATGGACCAATATCAGAGCGAACTCGGCGAGCATTTTGGTTTCATCGAAAGCGATGTGATGATATTGCCGTCTGCTCCCAGCTGGCTGGAGGAATTCCAGGCACTGGTGACGGATCCCCAGATTGGCATGTTGGGCTCTTTGATTGACAAGATCGACTTCATAGACCCGCAATGGGCGGCACACCGCTTCCCAAAACTGTCGTCGAAGCAGCTCGAGTTCCTCACCAAGACCAACAGCACGGAACGAAGCTTGGCGGACCGTTATGAGGAACGGATGGTGGATGTTATCAACCCACCCGGACGGCTTCAGTTCTTTAAGACGGAAGCTGTGCTGCGTACCGGTATGCTGCCCGATTACCGGCAATACCTCGCGATGAAGGAGCTGGGATATAGGTGCGCAATCGCGACCCGGGTACGCCACCGCCATCTGTCTTTAGCCAATGGCTTTGACTATCCGGAATACGACCAAGAGACCCGCGACGCGTTCTTCAGAAGGCTGGTGCATGAAAACCGCAAGAAGTGACTTCATCCGCTTCATCAAGCCGCTGATCCCCGCGGTGAGGGATTGGAGCTCCTATCTGAAGGAATCTTACGACACCGGTTATTTCGCGAACACGGGCCCCGCAGCGCGTGCCTTCGAGAGGCGGCTGCATGAAAAATATGCTAGGAAGCGGGCGACGGTCACCGGTCCCAACGCCACCAACTCGCTGGTGGCGGCGCTGCATGCGCTGGATGTGCGCGGCCTGGTGCTCACGCCTTCCTACACGTTCCCGGCTACCGCCCAAGCTATCGTTATGGCCGAGAGCACCCCGGTGTTCTGCGAGATCTCACCTGATACCTGGGAAATGGACCTCGGTGTTGCAGAACGCCGCATCCGTGAGGGTGGCATAACCGCCATCCTGCATGTAAGGCCCTATGGGTTCGGCCGTGATCTCACGGCCTTGCAGAAACTGGCCCGGGATCATGGGCTGCCGTTGATCATCGATTCTGCCTCGGCTCTGGGCGGAGCGCACTCTATCGATGGCCCAGTGGGCCAGCAGGGCGACATCGAGGTGTTCTCACTGCATGCGACCAAGGTGTTCGCTATCGGCGAAGGCAGTGTTAGCGTCATCCGACCAGACCTAGAAACACGCTTACGAGCTGTCTCCAACTTCGGTTTGTCATATCCGGATGTGATGGACCGGGGTTTGAACAGCAAGCTCAGTGACTTCCAGGCAGCGGTGGGCCTGGCAGTGCTGGACCGGATCGATGGCTACATCGCCCAACGGCAGCTTATCGCGAACCATTATCATGCGACTCTCAGAAGGGCTCGAGGCGTACGTGATATACCGCGACCGGATCTGGCTCCGTGGCAGTGCTATCCGGTGCTGTTGGACAAGGACAAGGACGTATCCAAGGTCATTGCCCGCGCACTGGAACTGGATCTAGAGTTGAAACGCGGCTACTACAAACCGCTGCACCAGACCAGTTACTACAGCCGTTATGCCGATGGCGCCTTACCAGTGAGTGAAGACATAAGCGCACACGTGGTGTGCCTGCCGGTATATTCGGACATGTCGCTGGAGCTGGCGGATGAAGTCCTGAAACGCTTCGTCGAAGCCATCGGCTGAGGCGAGGATGCTGCCCAACTTCGTCTGTATCGGCGCCCAGAAGACCGGTACCACTTGGTTATACAGGCAATTGATCCAGCACCCCCATGTGTTCCTGCCGGCGACAAAGGAGTTGAACTTCTTCTATCGGGACCTGTCCCCTAGAGAGTACGAAGCCCACTTCGCGCGGGCCGGGACCGCCCTAGCACGTGGCGATATTTCACCGAACTACATGGTGTTGCCAGGTGTGGCTGAACGCATGCATGCCATGCTGCCTGATGCGAAACTCATCTGCATCCTGCGCGAACCACTCTCGAGGGCCCGATCACAGTTCCCGATGGCGGTGAAGCTCGGGAATATCCCGGCAGACATGACCTTCATCCAGGCCTTCCGCGCGGACCTGCAGTATCTGCGCGAAAGAGGCCAATATCTCGATCTACTGACCCGTTTCACGCGCTTTTACGCGTCCGAGCAGATCATGATCCTGCTTTACGATGACCTCCTCGCCGATCCCACGGGGTTCCTCAGGCAGGTGAGCAGTTTCATTGGTGTAGATAGGGATTTCGTGCCGGCGGGAGCCGCAGAACGGATCGAGGCGGGCGATTCTCAGTTGCATCTCAGTGACGAAGACATAACCGAAGTCAGGGCTTTCTATGCGCCCCATATAGCAGCCCTGTCACAATACTTGGGGCGCTCGCTCCAGCACTGGCTCGCGGTGCCACAATCCTAGAAAGGCAAGCCGGGGACTGCTGCGCCGCTATCAGGCCTTAATGATGTTCGCCACGGGCTTCCGGTACCGCCCGCGGGTATCGATGAGCAGCTTTGCGTGACTGCCGATCAGCGCGTAGTCGAAGCCGTCGTGGTCGGTGGCGAGCAGTACGCAGTCGAAGCCCGCGATGCTCTTGACGTCCAGCGCGATACTCGTGAGTTCGAAACGGTGTTCGCGCATCTTCGGGAACTTCGCCACGAAGGGGTCCGAATAGGCCAGCTCCGCGCCTCGCTCCCGCAAGAGCTCCATGATCTCCACCGCCGGTGACTCGCGGGTGTCGTCCACATTCTTCTTGTAGGCGATACCCAAGACCAGCACGCGGCTGCCTTTCAGTGCCTTGCCGCGCTCGTTCAAGGCAGCGGCGGCCTTGTCGACCACCCACTCCGGCATACGGCTGTTAACCTCGCCCGCGAGGCGGATGAAGCGCGTGTCGACCCCGTACTCTAGAGCCTTCCAGGTGAGGTAGAAGGGATCGATGGGGATGCAGTGGCCACCGAGGCCAGGACCAGGGTAATAGGGCACGAAGCCGAAGGGCTTGGTGGCGGCCGCGTCGATGACTTCGTGGATGTCGATGCCCATGCGGTCCGCCACGATCTTCATCTCGTTCACGAGGCCGATGTTGATGGCCCGGTGGATGTTCTCCAGGAGCTTGGTCATCTCGGCGGTGCGCAGGCTCGAGACCGGCACCACCTTATCGATGACCGCCGAATAGAGGGCGACGGCCACCTCGCAGCAAGCCGGTGTGAGTCCCGATACAACTTTCGGGATGGTCTGGGTATGGAACTTCGCATTACCCGGGTCTTCCCGTTCCGGCGAGTAGACCACGAAGCAATCCCGGCCCGGTTTCATGCCCGCCGCCTCCACCACCGGCACCACCAGTTCCTCTGTAGTCCCCGGGTAGGTGGTGCTCTCCAGGGAGATGGCTTGGCCGGCGCGCAACTGCGGCTGTAGGGCCGCCAGGGTGTCGCGGATGAAGCTCACGTCCGGCTCGCGGTGTTTGCCGAGCGGCGTAGGCACGCAGATGATGAGGGCGTCGCAGGCGCGCGCTTCTCGAAACGTGTCGCTGGCGCGGAAGCCTCGCTTCACCGCTCCGCCGATGCGCTCCGCCGGGATCTGGGCGATGTAGCTTTTGCCCGCGTTCAGCACCTCGACCTTGTCTGCATCGATGTCGAGCCCCAGGACGGGGAAGCCTGCCTCGCTGAAACGCAGGACGAGCGGCAGCCCCACATAGCCCAGGCCCACCACACCGATGTGGGCGCTCTTGTCCCCAAGCTTCTTCAACAAGGCCTGTTGCGCGGACATGCTGGGATCCCAGGGTGGCAGAGAGGCGGGGTCGAATCCGTCCCGCCGGGATGTCTATGATAATCTGCCGGGGCCCGCGGATTCACATGCTCGGCGCATTTGCCGGGCGGGATGGAGAAGAATAAATGCCCGTGAACGCCTGGATCTCCCTCGCCGTCACTCTGGCCTGCCTCGCGACCCTCGCGATTACCCAAATCGGCACCGACCTTGTGATGATGGGGGGGCTGACGGTGCTGATGCTCGCCCAGGTCATCGGCCCCCAGGACGCGCTCTCGGGCTTCGCCAACGAGAGCTTGATCAGCATCGGCGCCCTGTACGTGTTGGCGGCGGGGTTGCGCGAGACCGGCGCCCTCAACCAGGTGATAGGCCGTCTCTTCGGAAGGCCGAAGTCCGCCACCGAGGCCCAGGCGCGCATGATGCTGCCGGTGGCCTTCATGGGCGCTTTCATGAACTCCACGCCCCTAGTGGCCTCCTTCCTGCCCTACGTCTCCGACTGGGCGCGCCAGTGCCGCCTCTCGCCCTCCAAGCTCATGATCCCCCTCTCCTACGCCGCCATCTTCGGCGGCACCTGCACGCTCATCGGCACCAGCACCAACCTGGTGGTGAACGGCATGCTCACGGGCCAGGCGCACCTGCCGGGTATGGGCTTCTTCCAGCTGGCCTGGATCGGGGTGCCCTGCGCCATCCTCGGCCTCGTCTACGTACTGTACCTGGGACGCTGGCTGCTGCCGGAACGCATCCCGGTGTTCGCCCAGTCCACGGACGCACGCGAGTACACCATCGAGATGCTGGTGGCCAAGGGCAGCCCACTGGAAGGCCAGACGGTGCAGGCCGCCGGCCTGCGCGGCCTGCCCGGCCTCTATCTCGTGGAGATCGAGCGCGGCGGGGAGGTGATCCCGGCGGCGGGCCCCGAGGAGCGTCTCAAGGGCGGAGACCGGCTAGTGTTCGCCGGCGTCACGGAATCGGTGGTGGATCTGCAACGCATCAAGGGCCTGACGCCCGCCACCGACCAGGTGTTCAAGCTGGACGCACCGCGCACCGCGCGCATGCTCATCGAGGCGGTGGTGGCGCCCAACTGCCCCATCGTCGGCAAGACCATCCGCGAGGGGCAGTTCCGCACCGTCTACAAGGCGGTGGTGATCGCGGTGGCGCGCCACGGCAAGCGCATCGAGGGCAAGATCGGCGACATCGTGCTGCGGGATGGCGACACCCTGCTCCTGGAGACCGACCGCGAGTTCCCCGTCCGGCACCGCAATTCCCGCGACTTCCTGCTGCTGCATTCCCTGGAGGGCGCCGTGGTGCCGCGGCACGAGCGCAGCGGCATCGCCTGGAGCATCCTCCTCGGCCTGGTGCTGGTGAAGGGCTTCAACCTGCTGCCGCTCTCGACCACCGCGTTCCTGGCGGCGGGGCTCATGATCGCGACCCGCTGCTGCAGCATCGCGACGGCGCGGCGCAGCGTCAACTACGAGGTGCTGATCGCCATCGGTGCGTCCTTCGGCATCGGCAAGGCGCTGGAGGAGAGCGGCGCGGCGGCGGCCATCGCCCACGGGCTCCTCACCCTCGCCCACAACGACCCCTTCTGGCTGCTCGTCACCATCTACGGCGGCACCATGCTGCTCACGGAAGTGGTGACCCACAACGCCGCGGCGGTGATCGTCTTCCCCATCGCGCTCGCCACCACCCAGGCGCTGGGCCTGAACTTCACGCCCTTCGTCATGGCCATCACCATGGCAGCCTCGGCGAGCTTCGCGACGCCCATCGGCTACGCTACCAACCTTATGGTCTACGGCCCGGGCGGCTATCGCTTCAGCGACTTTTTGCGCTTCGGTATCCCGCTCAATCTCATGATGTGGGCGGTGACTGTCACCATCATCCCCCACGTCTGGAGCTTCCATTGACCGGAAAATTCCATCCAGGAATTCTCCTGGACGCTGCGGCGCGGAGTAAATCTGCGCCAGGCGCCGGAAGTCAGACGCCTCGCGTCTGACTTCCGCTGCGCACCTCCTGTGCGCAGCGTCGCATCCACTCAAATAAAAAGCCGAGGCGAGCTGCGCAAGCAGCGAGCGGTTAGTCAGGACGACCAGCCTGGGGTCAAGAAATGAGACGGCGTAACGCCAGGGATAGCAACGATAATTTCAAAAAAGACAACAAAAAGCCGGCACTCAGCCGGCTTATTGTTTGCGACCTCGAGTCGCTTATTACTTCTCGGCCTTCATCGCTGCCTTCTTGGCGGGCTTCTTGTCGGCTTTCTCCGTCTTCGCCGGCTTCTCGGCCTTGGCGGCCTTCCTCGCGGGCTTCTCGGCCTTGGCCGGCTTGTCCGCCTTGGCCTGCTTCTCCGCTTTCGGGGCCTTCTCGGCCTTGGCCGGCTTGTCGGCGGCCGCGGGCACGGCCAGCGGAATGCGGTCCACGAGCTGTACCACTGCCATGGGGGCGCTGTCGCCCGGACGGGTCTTGTAGTGGGGGCCCAAGTCGGTGAACAGCTTCACCACCACCTCACCGTCACGCAGCCTCGAGAACGCCAGGCGGCGCTTGGC
>DATGHI010000117.1:0-2884 GCA_035308065.1 Gammaproteobacteria bacterium
GTCACGGTCACGTTGACCGCGTAGCTGAAGAGCGTGCCCTTGAAGTCCTTGAAGATGGCCATGTGGAACAGGGTCGCCACGTCCATCACGCTGGTCACCATGCGTCGCAACATAAATCACCCCTAGGCTGTCTTTTTCGACCAATCAGAGATTATCGAGTGGATCGCGTTCACCCCATCCGTGAGTGCAGCAGGTCCCGGCTGAAGGATTATTGAAGACTTTATCTCATGCAGTTCCCCGTCGCGCACTGCCGGCACCGCGATCCAGCCGGGCCGGGCCGCTACCGCCTTCGGCCGGAACTTCTTGCCGCACCAGGACCCCAGGATGATGTCCGGGGCGCGCCGCGGCACCTCCAGCGGGTCCGCCACGATGCGATTCTTGCCCAGAGGCTCCTTCGCCAGTTCCGGGAAGACGTCCATGCCCCCGGCGATGTCCACCAGCTCCGAGACCCAGGCGATGCCTGATATCTGCGGTTCGTCCCACTCCTCGAAATAGACGCGCGGATGGCGCGGCAGCGCCGCCGCGGAAGTCCGCACCCGGTCCAGGCCCGCTTCCAGTTCCTTAGTAAGCGCGTGTGTCTTGGCTTCGCAGCCCAACATGCCGCCCAGCATGGCTATCATGCGAAAGATGTCCGCCACCGTGCGGTGGTTGAAGACGTGCACCTCGATGCCGAGCTTCACCAGCTCCGCGGCGATGTCCGCCTGCAGGTCCGAGAAGCCCAGCACCAGGTCCGGCTCCAGAGCCACGATCTTGTCGATCTTGGCGCTGGTGAAGGCCGAGACCTTGGGCTTCTCTCTTCTGGCTTGAGGCGGTCTTACAGTGAAGCCCGAGATGCCGACGATGCGCTCCTGCTCGCCGAGCAGATAAATCGTCTCCGTTGTCTCCTCCGTCAGGCAGACGATTCGCTGTGGGTAATTACCAGCCATCGGAAGAGGATAACGCAGCTCTAAGCGATTACACTCCCCCCATGGAAGAAGAGCTTAATAAGAACGCGCCCTACGCCGGTCTCACTCCTGATACGGTGCTAGACGCCGTGGACTCCGCCGGCTGGAAAAGCGACGGCACCCAGCTAGCACTCAACAGCTACGAGAATCGCGTCTATCAGGTGGGCGTCGAGGGCGGGCCGCCGCTGGTGGCCAAGTTCTACCGCCCCGCCCGTTGGACCGATTCCGCCATCCTGGAGGAGCACTCCTTCGTGGCGGAGCTGGCGGACCTGGAAGTCCCCGCGGTGCCGCCCCTGAAGAGCGCCGAAGGCCGCACGCTCATGTTGCACGCCGGCTATCGCTTCGCCCTCTTCCGCCGCCAGGGCGGGCGCGCGCCGGACCTGGAGCGGGAGGACAACCTGGAATGGCTGGGCCGCTTCCTGGGGCGCATCCACGCCGTGGGCGCCGCGCGGCCCTTCCATCACCGTCACCATATCGACCTCCAGACTTACGGCCGCACACCGCGGGACTGGCTGATGGAGAGCCCCTTCATCCCGGACTCGCTCAAGCCCCGCTATCAGGAAGTCACGGACCTGCTGCTGGCCGGCATGACCCGCTGCTACGCACGCGCCGGCCGGCTCACGATGATCCGCCTGCACGGCGACTGCCACCCGGGCAACGTGCTCTGGACCGACGACGGCCCCCACTTCGTGGACTTCGACGACTGCGGTATGGGTCCCGCGGTGCAGGACCTGTGGATGCTGCTCTCCGGCGACCGCCTCGAGATGCAGCAGCAGCTCTCCGCGGTGCTGGAAGGCTACAGCCAGTTCGCGGATTTCGACCCCTCGGAGCTCTGGCTGGTGGAAACCTTCCGGACCCTGCGCATGATCCACTACGCCGCCTGGATCGCGCGCCGCTGGGACGATCCGGCTTTCCCTCGTGCCTTCCCCTGGTTCGACGGGCCGCGGTATTGGGAAGAACACCTCCAGGCCCTTCGAGAACAAGTTCCGCTGCTTGACGAAGCTCCCCTCGAAATCGACGGTGGTAATCGGTGAACGCCGGCGCATTGAAACAAACCACCTATTCTTTCCTGCTGGCCATCGTCTGCTTGGTGGCGGTCTACGTGCCGACCTTCCTGCTGGTCTCGCTGCTGATCAAATCCGGGTCGTTGGGCAAGGTCACCCCGGACGAACTGCAGATCGCCGCCGCGCCTTTCATCATCTGCATCAGTGCGGCCATCGCCCTCGGCATCATGGCCGTGCTGGCGCGGCGGCGCGGCCAGAGCCTGGCCACGTTCGGCTTCAAGCGGCCCAGCCTGCGCCACGCGCTCATGGGCCTCGGGCTCGGCGTGGTCTGCGCCTATGGCCTGCACGCCCTGGGTTCGGTATTGCCGATCCATGCCACCCTAGACATGGGCCCCATGCAGAGGTGGCAGCTCATCCTGTACTTCTGGATCGGAGCGCCTATCCAGGAAGAAGTGATCTTCCGCGGCCTCATCCAGTCCGTGGTGGAGACGCGCCATCCTGATCCGTTGAGATTAGGGAAGTTCCCGCTGCCTTTCTCCGTGCTGGTCTCGGCCCTGCTGTTCGCCGTAGTGCATATCGGCACCGCCCGGTTGGGCGCCTCCTTGAGCCAGGTGCTGTTCATCGTCTCCGGAGCGTTCGTGTTGGGCTTGCTGGCCGGATGGCTGCGCTGGAGGAGCGGCAGCCTCGCGCCGGGCATCCTGGTACACGCCCTCTTCAACATGCTGGCCGGGTGATCGGGCCCGTGATCCGCGCTGCCATCCTGATCGCCCTCCTCGCTTTCGTGTCGGCTCTACTGGCCGCGCCCGTCAAGACCGAGGGCGGCATGGTGGAAGGCGCGGCCCAAGACGGAGTGCTCGTCTATAAAGGCATCCCGTTCGCGGCTCCGCCCGTGGGCGCACTCCGCTGGCGCGATCCGCAGCCCGTGGTGCCCTGGTC
>DATGHI010000118.1:0-14317 GCA_035308065.1 Gammaproteobacteria bacterium
ACGACTCTGATCATTATCTTCAACCAGTCATCGCCCTATTGAGGAGACCCCGATGGCGACGAGCTCGTCAGGGTTCTCTTTCGCGTACTGAGGAGCCAGGCGGCCGACCGCGAGATCGACGACTTCATGACCGTCCCACGCTCGCGTCCGGGGTGAGGAGAAGTTCGTCCAGTTGCTCGAACGACTCGCTAAACCCACTTGTGCTCCCAGAGCCGATTGCCCCGTCAAGAGCTTCCTTCGAGGGATAGAGGTCATGCATGACAACCAGGGTCTCGGTACCTCGTTCTTCGAAGGTCACCGTGGTGACAGCGCCGCCTTCGCCACCTTCGTCATTCGTCCAGACCAGGCGGGAGTGCGGCGTCACTTCGATGTACCTACCGAAGAACTCCATCGGCTGCTCTGAGGCAGGGTGGCCGAACACAAAACGGTAGGTGCCCCCCGCACGAACATCGGCCTCGCAGGAGATGAAGGATATCCCAAACGACTTTGGTGCCCACCACCGCTTGAGCAGGTCGGGCTTGGTCCAGGCCTGAATACGATGCGCGCAGGGGCATTGAAGGTTCGCGTAACGACTAGCTCTCGCTCGGACTTCCGCTCCACCGTCGTGCGGCTCTTCATGGGGGTCGACTCAGTTACTCTTCTTGCGTCCATCGACCTTCTCCTTCCGTTTCAGTTCCTCGACAACCGTGTCCAGCTCGCCGAAGCGTGCGTCCCAGAGCTGGCGGTACCTCTCGATCCATGCCGCCTCTTCCTCCAGTCGGCGCAGGCCGAGCTTGCAGGTCCGCACGCGCCCGACCTTCTCCGTGGTGACGAGCCCCGCCTGCTCCAAGACGCCGACATGCTTCTTCATGCCCGTGAGGGTCATGTGGAACTTCTCCGCAAGGTCCGTGATCGAAGCGTCTGCGCGCCCGAGCTGCTCCAGGACGCCGCGCCGGGTGGCGTCCGAGAGCGCGGCGAACGAGGCATCGAAGCGGGTCTGGTTATACTGAACCATATGGTTCAGTATATAGCACAGGGATTGGCGGCATGCAAGGGGAAGCCGAGCGCGCGCTGCATGACGGACAGGAGTCCTAACGTCCCGGGAGGGCGCACCTACATGGATGTAGGCGGTACGACTGCATGGTTGCAGGAGGTAGAGTAACGTCGGGAACGGTTACCGAGAGCAACGCAGGAGCAGTTGCCGAGGATGCCCGAGAGGGACGGCCCGGCCGCCTTCACTCCCAAATCGACCTCATTTCGATGCAGATTCGATCGACTCGGCGATGGGCCCCTACTTAGGCCGGGGGTTTGTCACAATCGCGCTCCGGTCCGCTTTCATTGCGCCTCTCGCTTCGCAATTCTTGCTCTGCTCACGGTCCAGCCCGAACATCCTGTTCGGGCGTTCGCGGCTCTCTCCGCTCACCCTGGCAGATCCACCAATTCCACGCTAGAACTAGTACCAACCGACCCATCCCGGGCAATCAAAGGCCGTGCCTGAATCGCCCACCTGCAGCCTCATCGGCGAACACCACCGCGCGCTCACGGTGGATGCGCCCCGCCGGTATGCGCGCGTCTCCCTCCAGCAGGCGGCCCAGCATCTCCGCCTTGGCACCGCCGGTCACCAGCCAGAGGATGGCGCGGGCGCGGTTCAGGATGGGGTAGGTGAGAGTCATGCGGCGCGTGCCCCGGTAAGGGCCGGCGGTGGAAACCACGTCCCGGTCCTTCACATCCAACGCCGCATCGCCCGGCACCAGGGAGCCGGTGTGACCGTCTGCTCCAAGCCCCAAGTGCACCACGTCCAGCACCGGCGGCGTACCCGCGAGATCCGAAAGCACCGTAGAGTAGAAGCGCATAGCCGGCTCGGGATAAGGGGAATCCGCCGGCATGGGATGCAGGCACCGGGGCGCCAGCTCGCCAAGCTCCACCAGGGTCTCCTCCAGGAGGCGCAGGCTCCTGTCCTTGTTTCCTGGCGGTACCATGCGTTCGTCCACCTGCACCACGTGCAGCTTGGGCCAAGGCAGGTCCTGGGCGGCCAGCTGCCGGTACATCTCGTAAGGGGTGGTGCCGCCGCTCGCCGCCAGTACGAAGCGTCCGCGCTCCGCCACCGCCTGCCGCGCCTCATCGGCGATGAACTCCGCCCCCGCACGCGAGGCCGCGGCTGCATCGCCGAAAACCCGCAGCGGCAGGCTCACGTCGCCCGGGGCGTACTGGCTCGAAACCTCACTCATGGCCGGCGGCGTGACCCCCGAACTCCCGGCGCAGCGCCGACAGCAGCCGGTTGGAGAATCCGTCCTCGCCGCGGGAGGCGAAGCGCGCGTACAGTGCCGCGCTCAGCACCGGCACGGGCACGGCGGTGTCGATGGCTGCCTGCAGCACCCAGCGCCCCTCGCCCGAATCGGACACCCGGTCGGCGGAACTCTCGAGCCCGGGATCCTCAAGCAGTGCGTGAGCACCCAAGTCCAGCAACCAGGAGCGGATCACGCTACCGCGCCGCCAGAGTTCCGCGATCTCATCCAAGGCGAACGCGTAGCGGTACTCGCCCGGCCGGGCCAGGGGCGCGGTCTCCGCGTCCACGGTGTGCGACTCGAGGCCCGCGCCGGCGTGGCGCAGGAGGTTCAGGCCTTCCGCGTAGGCCTGCATGATCCCGTATTCGATACCGTTGTGGACCATCTTCACGAAGTGGCCGGCCCCTGCGGGGCCGCAGTGCAAATATCCCTGTTCCGCGGTGCCGGTGTCGCGGCGGCCGGGGGTGCGGGGAACCTGGCCGCGGCCCGGACTCAGGGAGCGAAACAGCGGATCCAGGTGGCGCACCACGCGCTCCTCACCGCCGATCATCAGGCAGTAGCCTTCCTTGAGGCCCCACACTCCGCCGCTCACGCCCACGTCTACGTAGTGGATGCCCTTGGGCCCGAGGCGCGCAGCCCGGGCCAGATCATCCCGGTGGTGGGAGTTGCCGCCGTCGATGAGGATATCGCCGGCGGTAACCAGGCTCTCCAGTGCCGCGAGGGTCTCTTCCACCGCGGCCGCCGGCAGCATGAGCCACAGGATGCGCGGGGGCTTGAGCCTGCCCACCAACTCCGCGAGGGACGCGGCCGAGGCGGCGCCTTCCTGCTTGAGCGCACCCATGGCCCCGGACTCCCGGTCGTGGACCACGCAGCCGTGCCCCGCCTGGAGCAGGCGGCGCACCATGCCGGCGCCCATCCTGCCGAGCCCAATCATGCCGACTTGCATACCCTTCCTCTGAAAAGAAAGGGACCGGTGGCGTCACGCGCCACCGGTCCTGGGAAAACGCCGGTCAGGTTCCTTCCGGCGTCGGACCTGCCGGCTCGGCAGGCCTCGGGGGTCAATTGAGCTTGAAGCTCAATGAAGCCAGGTACTGGCGGCCGGTCACATACTCCGACCCCAACTCGGTCGGGTTACCGATGTAGGTGTGGTACACGGAGTTCTGCAGGTTCAGGCCGCTCAGGTTGATCGCCAGCATGTCGTTGATGGCGTAGGTGAACGATGCAGACAGATCCTTGTACGAGTCCACGTCGGTGGCGGGAGCGCCCGCCACGTAACCGCCGGCCAGGTAGCTGCTGCGCCAGCTGTAGTCGATGCTCGCAGTGAAAGGGCCCTGTTCGTAGAACGGGCTCAGTGAATACGAGTTCTTCGAATTGTAGGGCAGCGCGCCGCCGCTGTCGGTGGTGGCATCCGAGTAAGTGTAGTTGGCGCGCAGACCGAAGCCCGTCTGGGCGAAGGACTGCTGATAGCTCACGGCGAAGCCTTTCACCTTGGCGCCGCCGCCGTCCACCGGCTGGGTGACGCTGTAGTTGCACACTCCCGCCGCGGTGCACTGACCCGAATTGATGTAGGCCTGGCCCGTGTTGGTGATGTAACCCGGCAGAGTCCAGGAACCGTTGATGCGGGACTGGGTAGTCGCAGATTGCACGATGTAGTTGTTCACCTTCTTGTAGAACAGCGAACCCGCCAGCACCGCTTCCGGCTGGAAGTACCACTCCGCCGAGCCGTCGAAGTTGATCGACTCGTAGGGCTTGAGGTTGGGGTTGCCCGCGGCGGCGGTGAGCACCGTATCGTTCGCTTCGAAGTACGGCGCCAACTGGTTGTACGGCGCGTAGGCCACCGTCTCCGAGGCCGCGCCGCGGATCACCACGTCCTGCGTGACCTCGTCGGCGACGTTGATCGCCGGCAGCACGTTCACGTGGGTATTGTTGTAGGTCACCCAGCCATAACCGGACGGGAAGGTGCACTTCAGGTTGTCCGTGGACTGGCAATCACCCGGCACGTTGAAACCCTGCGCGGTGATCTTGGCGGACACCACCCGAAGGCCGATGTTGCCGTGGACGTTGCCCTGGGAGAAGTCGCTCTGCACGTAGGCCGCGGTGTTCTCCTGGATAACGTTCCAGGTGTTGTCGAAGTAAGAGTTGGCGTCAGGGTTATTCGGGTAGTTCGCCGTGGCGGACAGCGGGTTGGCGCCCATGATGGCGCCGAAGCCGCCGGTCTGCACGTGGCTCACCATGCTCCCGGAGAGGCCGAGGCTGGACAGGCCCGACAGGTCGGACAGGCCGCCGTAGCCGATCTGGTTCAGGGTCTTCGGCGTGAATCCGCCGTAGACGTATTCCGCCTGGCTCTCCCAGTGGCCGCCGTAACGGAAGCCCACCTGGATGTTGTTGAAGAACCCGTCCAGATCCTTGGTGTAGTCGATCTGGCCGTAGGTGTCGCGGGCGGAGTATGGCAGCAGCGAATGGTTTCCGCCCCAGCCGTAATCGGCCCAATACTGCGGGTTATTGGCCGTGGACGGGTCCAGGAAGCTGAAGCCCTGGTTCAGGTTCCAACTGAAGCTGCCGCCGTAGGCGATCTCCTTCAGTACCTGGCTGATGTCGTTGGTGGAGTCGCTGATGCCCACCTGGGTGGTGATGTACCAGTCGTAGCCCGAGAACTTGGTGCGCCAGTCCACGCCCTGGGTCTTGATGTCCGAACCGCGGGCGAAGTTATCCGACAGCGTGATGGCCTTCTGGGCGCAGGCGCCGGCGGTATCTCCGATGCACGCTCCGTCCGTGTTGCCGTTGGGGAGCGCGGTGCCTTTGTTGTCGGCCAGGCTCGTGCCCGTGGTGACGATGCCGTTCACCACGTTGCCCAGGGAGGTGATGCCGCCCGGCCGCAGCCCGGCCCAGGCGTAAGTGGACTGGTTGGTGTTGTCCAGGTTGTCGTCCTGGTACATGAGGGACACCACCGACTCGAAGTTGGAAGTGCGGTACTGGATGTTCGAGAACACGTTATCGCGCTTCTCGGTCTGCTGGAAGTTGGCGGCGGACAACTCGTTCGGCATCAGGTCGGTGCCCTTGAGCGTGCCGGCGGTGACCTCCGCCTGGATGGTCGGATTCGAAGCGGCGATGGCAGACACTGGGGTATAGCCGTAGTTTTCCATGCCCTGGCGGCCGGAGAGCTGCTCGTAGTGCTGCGCCGAGATGTCGATGCCGAAGGTGCCGTCACCGTTTTGGATGCTGTAGAAGCCGGAGGCGGTCGGCTTGCCCTGGCTCACCATGTCGTTGTAGTTATAGCCCACGGTGCCGCGGAGGGTGCCGTCCTTGACGTCCAGCGGATCGATGGTGTGCATGACGATGAGGCCGCCGAGGCTGCCTTCCACCATGCGCGCCTCCGGGCTCTTATAGACCTCGATCTTGCCCACCAATTCCGAGGGCAGCAGTGAGAAGTTGAAGCCGCGGTTCGGCTGGTCGCCGAACAGCCACATGGCCTGGGCCACCGGATGGCCGTCCAGCAGGCTCACGTTGAGGCTGGGATCCAGGCCGTCCACGCTGACGCGCTCGGTGGCCGGGATGTTGTGGTCCAGGGTCACGCCGGGGATGAGCGCCAGGGCGTCCGCCACGTTGGTGGTGGGGAACTTGCCGATGTCGGTGGCCGTCACGGCGTCCACGATGGCGTCGGCGTTGCGCTTGGTGGTCAGCGAGGCCGACAAGCTGGCGCGCAAGCCCTGGACGTTCACGCTCCCCAATTCCACGGCCTTCTGGACAGGTTTCTTGGCCTCTTCGGCGCTGGCCGGTGCCGCGTTGGTGCTCTGCTGCGGTGCAGCGGTGGTAGTGGTGTCCGGGTCCGCGCCCCGGGCGACAGAGGCGAACAGCAGGCAGAAACCCGTGATCGCACTCATCGTTAGCGCTATTTTCTTGCGATAGTTCATGACGCTCTCCCCCATGGTCTGACCATGTGTTGTAACTCTGACGTTCCGCCGCTTGAGCCCGCGGAACACCTCCTAGTCGGCGCGATCACTCCTCATCCAAACTATCCAGGTACCAGCCGGCGGCGCCGATGACGCCGAGCTGCCCATGTTCGATCAACTTCACGGGCACGCGCTCCAGGAAGGGGCGCATGTTGCCCTTGTGCAGGAAACGGTCGACGAAACGGCTCTGCTTCAGGAACTCGCTCATGGCCGGCAGGATGCCGCCGGTGAGGTAGACGCCGCCGCGGGCGCCGTACAGCATGGCCAGGTTGCCCACGAAGCTGCCGAGCAAGGCGCAGAACATGTCCAGGGTCTCGCGCGCGACCGGGTTGGAGCCCGCCAGGGCCGCAGCGGTGATCGCTTCCGGTGTATTGAGGTCGGAGGCCGTGCCGCGCATCTGGCAGAGGACGTCGTAAAGGGTGCAGAGACCGGGGCCGGAGAGGATGCGCTCGTGGGAGACGTAGGCGCCGTCCTTGCTGAGCCAGGACAGCACCTCGATCTCGCGCGGGGTACCGGGGGCGAGGCTGGTCTGCCCCGCTTCCGTGGGGAGCACGATGGAGCGCTTCTTGCCGGGGATGCACACGGCGGAGCCGAGGCCGGTGCCGGGACCGACTACGATCAGCGGTCCCTCGCCGGTCTCTGGGCCGGCTAGGCGCAGGGTATCGGCCGGGTCGATGAAACGCGCGGCGTAGGCCATGGCTTCGAAATCGTTGATGAGGGACAGGTCCCGCATCCCCAGGTCCCGGCGCAGCTCCTGGACGGAGACCTTCCAGGGCAGGTTGTAGTTGATCACCTTGCCGTCGACCACGACGCCGGCGATGGCGAGTGCAAAGCGGTCCACTGGCACGTGGACTTCCTTGGAAATGAACTCGCGCAGGATGGCAGCGAGGCCCGGGTAGTCGGCGCACAGGTACTTGCGGTAGGCCAGCACGTCCACGCCGCGCCCAGCGCCACGGCGCACCACGCCGATACGCGCGTAGGTGCCGCCCACGTCCGCGGCGATGAACGGCGTTTCGAGCGCGCTCATGGGGCTGGCTTGCTGTTTGCGCATCGGCTGGACCACACGCGTTTCTCGCTCCCGAAGGGGACCCTGACCACAGATGGCGGGGAAGTGTGATAGCAACATGACAACGTTGTCAACAGTGGACAAGCCCGTTGCTTGGAGTGGGCGCGGCTCGCCCCCTCGGCTGCCAAGATCCTCCGTGAGACATTCTTATTTTTTTATCTAGTTTATTCAATAAGTTATATATGATTTCAGTTTCGATCGTGGTTCAACCCTTGCGCCGGAGCGGCGGGGCACTACACTAGGTCCCCGGCTCGCGGGACAGGTCTCCGGGCTTTTGGGGACAAACGAGACAATTTCTGTCCTAACGGGACAGCCCGCCACGCCGCCCGAGGAGCGCCATGTCCACCGCCGCCACGCCCGTTCCCCAGCCCTGGACGCCGATCATCGCCATCGGCGGGCTGTTCTTCATCTTCGGTTTCGTCACTTGGCTCAACGGCCCGCTGATCGCGTTCACGCAGGTGGCGTTCAACGTCAGCGACGTGAGCGCCTTCCTCATCCCCATGGCGTTCTATCTCTCATATTTCTTCCTGGCCATCCCCTCTTCCTGGATACTGCTCGCCACGGGCATGAAGAAGGGCATGGCACTCGGCCTTTTCGTGATGGCCGTGGGAGCCGTGCTGTTCGGCCAATTCGCCGCGTGGCGCGTGTTCCCGGGGGCGCTCGCCGGGCTGTTCATCATCGGTGCGGGGCTCGCGCTGCTGCAGACCGCCGTCAACCCCTACATCAGCATCCTCGGGCCCATCGAAACCGCCGCACAGCGCGTCGCCCTCATGGGGATCTGCAACAAGACCGCCGGCGCGCTGGCGCCCTGGGTCATCGGCACCCTGGTGTTGAGCGGCATCGGCCGCATCCAGCAGGAGGTGCAGGCCGCCCCCACGGCGGAGGCGCGGGATGCGCTGCTCTCCGCCTTCGCCGCTGAGATCCACCTTCCCTACCTCGTGATGGCGGGCATACTGGCGCTGCTCGCCGTGTGGGTGCTGCGTTCACCGCTGCCGGAGATAAGCGCGAGCCGCGCCAACGCCGCCCAGGAGGGCGAGGCCGAGGCGGGTATCTTCCACATCCCGCACCTGTGGTTGGGTGTCCTCTGCCTGTTCGTCTACGTGGGCGTGGAGGTCATGGCCGGCGATGCTATCGGCACCTACGGGCGGGCCTTCGGCCTGCCGCTCGACCAGACCAAGTTCTTCACCTCCTTCACCCTGGGGGCCATGCTCGCGGGCTACCTGGCGGGGCTTGTGCTGATCCCGCGCGTCTTGTCCCAGGAGCGCTACCTCGCCGCTTCGGCGCTGCTCGGCGTGGCCTTGACGCTCGCCGCCTTTGCCAGCCGCGGCTATCTCTCCGTGGCCTGCGTCGCCGCCCTGGGCTTCGCCAACGCCATGATGTGGCCGACGATATTCCCGCTGGCCATCCGCCGCCTGGGCCGACACACGGAATTCGGCTCGGCGCTGCTCATCATGGGCATCGCCGGCGGCGCGGTCATACCGCAGCTGTTCGTCAACCTGAAGCGGTATTTCGATTTCCAGTCCGTCTTCCTGGCGTTGATGGTCCCCTGCTACCTGTATATCCTCTACTATGGCTTGCACGGGAACCGCGTGGGCTTGCAGGGGCAGACGGCCGGCGCGCGGGAACGGGTCGCAGAACCCGGGAATTCGCCCTGACGCGGGCCGGTTTTCGGACAGAGTCGCCGCCGAGACGGCCGGGGCCGCTGATCGTGGTCCGCCGCCGCGCGCGGACCTGAAACTGGAGGTGCCGTGAGCATCGCCACCATCAAAGACGTCGCCCGCCACGCGCAGGTCTCCATCAAGACCGTGTCGCGCGTCATCAACCACGAGCCCTCGGTGCACCAGAACACCCGGGCGCGGGTACAGAAGGCCATCGAGGAACTGCGCTACCGCCCCGACCTCTCGGCCCGCAGCCTGCGCAGCGCCAAGACCTTCGCCATCGGGCTCGTCTATGACAACCCCAACGCGCACTACGTGATCAGCCTGCAGACGGGTCTGCTGACCGTCTGTCGCGAGACCGGCTTCGGGCTGCAAATCCATCCGTGCGATTCGTCCAAATCGGGCCTGGCGCGCGAGCTCGCGGAACTGGTGCAGCGCTCCCACCTCGCGGGCCTGGTGCTCGCCCCCCCGATGTCGGAGGACATGCGTCTCATCAAGGCGCTACACGCCCACAAGATCCCGCTGGTGCGCATCATCTCGGCGCGCAAGGATCCGGAGGACGGCTATCCCTGCGTATTCATCGACGACCGCGACGCGGCACACGACATCACCGAGCACCTCATCCAACTCGGGCACACCCGCATCGGCTTCCTGTGGGGGGGCAAGCGCCACCTGTCCAGTCCGGAGCGTTACCAGGGCTACGTGGACGCACTCAACGCCTACGGCATCAAGCTGGACAAGAACCTCATCGTGGCGGGAGACTATTCCTTCGACGACGGTTTCCGCGGTGCGCGCAAGCTCCTGGCGCTCAAGAGCCCGCCGACCGCCATCTTCGGCTCCAACGATGAGATCGCGGCCGGCGTGCTGGCAGCAGCACGGGTGGCGGGCCTCAACGTGCCCTACGACCTGTCGATCGCCGGCTTTGAGGACAGCCCGTTCTCGCGCCAGTCCTGGCCGGCACTCACTACCGCCCACCAGTCCGTCGAGACCGTGGCGCTCCACGCCGGGCGGCTGCTGATCGAGCAGCTGCGCGGCAACGCCGAAGGCGCTCGCAACAAGGGCTTCAGCCCGGACCTGGTGGTGCGCGGTTCCACGGCACCGCCGGGCGTCAAGCCGCCGGCATCGAAGCTCTAGTTCAAAGTGGTGCTGCGCACGGCGGCGGGCAGCGGCCCGGGGGATTCCCCGGGGCGCAGGAATAGCCGCGCCTCCGGCGGGCCCCAGGATCCGGCGGCGTAGGCGAAGGGCGCTTCCACCACTGCATCCCAGGCCTCTTCAATGGGATCGATCCAGCGCCACGCCGCGTCGATCTCGTCGCGGTGCATGAACAGCGTGGGGTCGCCCCGCACCACATCCAGCAACAGGCGCTCGTAAGCGTCCCGCGGGCGCAACCCGAATGCGTCCGCGAACGTCATGTCGAGGGATACGGGCCGAAGCTGCATGCCGTCGGAATCGGGATACTTGCCCATCAACCCGAGCCGGATGCCCTCGTGCGGCTGCAGGCGCAGCATCAGGCGGTTGGGCGCCATGGCGCCCTCCACCCCCGGGAAGATGGAATGGGGGATGGCGTGGAAGTCGACCACGATCTCCGAGACCCGTTCCGGCAGGCGCTTGCCGGTACAGAGATAGAACGGCACGCCCGCCCAGCGCCAGTTGCCGAGGGCGGCACGCAAGGCCACGAAGGTCTCGGTCCTTGAGGCCGCGCGCCCGATCTCCTGCAGGTAGCCGGCCCCGGCCGCACCGGCCGTGTATTGGCCGCGCACGGTGAGGCGCGCCACGTCGCTGCCGCGCAGCGGCTGAAGCGCGCGCAGCACCTTGAGCTTCTCGGTGCGTACCGCCTCCGGGTCCAGGGACGCGGGCGGTTCCATGGCCACCATGCACAGGAGCTGCAGGAGGTGGTTCTGCACCATGTCGCGCAACGCGCCGACACCCTCGTAATAAGCGCCGCGTGTGCCGACGCCCATGTCCTCCGCCACGGTGATCTGCACGCGCGCGATATGGGCGGCGTTCCAGAGGGGTTCGAACAACACGTTGCCGAAGCGCAACGCCAGGAGGTTCTGCACCGTTTCCTTGCCGAGGTAGTGGTCGATGCGGAAGATGCGCGCCTCGGGAAACACGGCGCCCACGGCGCCATTGATGGCGGCGGCACTCTTCGCGTCGTGCCCGATGGGCTTCTCCAGCACCACCCGCGCCTCGGGACCGTTGAGGCCGTTGGCGGCGAGGCGGCGGCACAACCCGGCGTACAGGGCCGGCGGCGTGGAGAGGTAGAACACGCGCAGGCGGGAGCCGGACGCTGTGCAGACCGCAGACAGGTCCGTCCACCCCGCGTCGGCACCCACGTCCAGGGCGTGGTAGCCCAAGCGATTAAGGAAGTGACGCAGCTGCCCGGGATCCGCCTCGGGGACGGCACGCCGCAGGGCGGCTTCGGCCAAATCGCGGTATGCCGCGAGCGTGAGCGGTTCCCGGGCCACACCGATGACGCGGCTGCCGCCCGCGATCTGCCCATCCACAAAGCGCCGGAACAGGGCCGGGAGCAGCTTACGGAAGGCGAGATCCCCGGTGCCGCCGAAGATCACCATGTCGAAGGTCTGCAGGGAGAGGGACGGGGCTTCCATGCTTTAGAAGATACCACTATAATACCACTAATGGCTAAAAATGAGACCAATTGCTTTAGTGGTATTATATTGGTATTATCAGTAACATGATGTCGAATCTAAACACTGCCTATGAGCGCTCCTCCCGCGAATCCGGGGCGCCCGCCTACCTGCGCCTGAGACGGGTGCTGCGGGAACAGGTGGAACAGGGCGCGTTCGGCCCTGGCCACACGCTGCCGAGCGAGCGCGAGCTGGCGGAGGAGCTCGCGCTCTCCCGCGTGACGGTGCGCAAGGCGCTCGCCGGCCTGGTGGAAGACGGCGTGCTGGTGCAACGCCGCGGCGCCGGTACCTTCGTGGCGGAACGCATCGTCAAGCCGCTGTCCAAGATGACCAGCTTCACCGAGGACCTCCGGGCCCGCGGGCTCAACCCGCGTTCGGTGTTCCTGGAAAAAGCCTTAGGGGAGGTGACGCCCGAGGAAGCCATGGCGCTCAACCTCTCGCCCGGCAGCCTGGTGGCGCGACTGCACCGCCTGCGGTACGCCGGCGAGGAACCACTGGCGGTGGAGCAGAGCGCCATCCCCGGCTCGATGCTGCCGGACCCCGGCGCGGTGACGGATTCCTTGTACGCGGCCCTGGAGCGGCTGGAATTGCGGCCGGTACGCGCGCTACAGCGCCTGCGCGCCGTGAACCTGGGCCCGGCCCACTCGAAACTGCTGCAAGTCGCGCCCGGCAGCGCGGCGCTCGCCATCGAGCGCCGCAGCTTCCTCGCCGACGGGCGGTTGGTGGAATTCACGCGCTCCTGGTACCGCGGCGACGCCTACGATTTCGTCGCAGAGCTGCACGGCGAATGACGGCCATGGGCGCGGCCAAGCGATCCCCCACCGGCACACTGATGTACGCCGAAGCCGGAGAGGCCGCGGCGGCGGTGGAGCGCCAGCTGGCGCGCAACGTCACCGTCGTCGGCGCCCTGGCGCGGCGGCTTCGGGCCGAACGGCCGCGCTTCGTGGTGACCTGCGCGCGCGGCAGCTCCGACCACGCCGCCACCTTCGCCAAGTACGTGATCGAGACCGAACTCGGCTGTGTGACCGCCTCCGCGGCTCTGTCGGTGAGCTCTGTGTACGGTGCCGCCCAGCATGTTGAGGGCGCGCTATATCTCGTAATCTCCCAGTCGGGCCGCAGCACCGACCTCCTGCGCTGCGCCGAGGCGGCGCGGGCCGCGGGCGCCCACGTGGCGGCGCTGGTGAACGCGGAGGATTCGCCGTTGGCCGCCGCTGCCGACACGGTGATCCCGCTGCATGCAGGACCGGAGCGCAGCGTGCCTGCCACCAAGAGCTACATCGCGACGCTCGCCGCCCTGCTCCACCTCGCGGCCTGCTGGAAGGGCGACGGCGTGCTTCTGAAGGCGCTGGCGGACATGCCCGCCGCGCTGCGTGAGGCCTATCGGCAGGATTGGTCGCCGCTGGTGTCCGGGCTCATGGACGCACGTTCGCTGTTCGTGCTGGGCCGCGGTCATATGCTTGGCGTGGCCCAGGAGGCCGCGCTGAAGCTCAAGGAGACCTGCGGTCTGCACGCGGAAGCCGTGAGCGCGGCGGAAGTGCGCCACGGACCCATGGCCCTGGTGGGGCCGGAATTCCCGGCGCTCCTGTTCGCCCAGGCCGACGCGACGCTTAAGAACGCGCTAGCCACGGCGCGGGATTTCCGCGCACGCGGCGCGCGGGTCTGGACCGCTGCGCCGGGAGACACCCACGCCGACGCCCTGCCGCTCACCGCCGCGCCTCATCCGCTGTGCGCACCGCTGCTGGCGGTGCAGAGCTTCTACGCCGCAGTGAACGCGCTCGCCGTGGCGAAGGGACGCGACCCGGACCGGCCAGCGCATCTCAACAAGGTCACGGAGACCGTATGAGCACGGCCCTCGTCAACGCCCGGGTGCTGACGCCGGAGGGATTCAAGGCGGACCGGGCGGTGCTGGTGAAGGACGGGCGCGTCGAGGACCTCGTGCCGGCCTCCGATCCGCGTCTCAAGGCGGCTGAACGGCACGACCTCGCCGGCCGCACCCTGCTCCCGGGCTTCATCGACTGCCAAGTGAATGGCGGCGGCGGGGCGCTGTTCAACGCCACCCCCAGCGTGGACGGCATCCGCACCATCGCCCTCGCCCACCGCCGCTTCGGCACCACCGGCCTCTTGCCGACCGTCATCAGCGACAGCCCCGAGGTGATGCGCGCCGCGGTCGCCGCCGTGGACGCAGCGCTCGCGACAGTGCCCGGCGTGCTCGGCATCCACATCGAAGGCCCCTACCTCGCGCCGGCCCGCAAGGGCGTGCACGCTGAAGCCACGCTCCGGCGGCCGGAGGCGGCGGAAAGCGCATGGCTGGCAGGGGCGCTCAAGCGGGGCAAGTGCCTCGTGACCCTCGCCCCGGAACAGGTACCGCCGGGATTCATCCGCGCGCTGGCGAGCTCCGGCGTCATCGTCGCCATAGGCCACACGGACGGAGACTACCTGAGCATGCGCCGCGCCCTGGCTGACGGCGCCCGCGGCTTCACCCACCTGTACAACGCCATGTCACCCCTCAAGAGCCGTGAACCCGGTGCAGTGGGGGCGGCGCTGGAAGACCCGGCGAGCTGGTGCGGGATAATCGTCGACGGCCACCACGTGCACCCAGCGAGCCTCAGGGTGGCGCTCACCGCGAAGCCCCGCGGCAAGTTGTTCCTGGTGACCGATGCCATGCCCACCGTGGGCGCCGCGGATCCGTCCTTCCTGCTTAACGGCGAGGCCATCGTGGAGCGCGACG